>VGCE01000011.1 GCA_016870155.1 Actinomycetota bacterium
GGCGGCTCGGGCAGCGACTGCGGGTCTGGGGGCACGGGGGTGTCCTCGTGCTCAACCACCGACGCTCCGTGCTGCGCATCCCACGGCGGCACCACGTTGATGCTCACCGGGCCGCTGATGAGCGGCGTCCCCGCGTCTCTCACGTCCAGTCCCAAGAGCGTCGCGTTGCGCGAGCGGTTGCGAAGCCACGTGTCCTGCGCGCGCAGGTCGCCGTCCATCACCTTGGGCCAGATCGCCGACGCTGCAGCGTCAAGCCGCTCGGCCTCCAGCACGCGCACCTCACCCGCCTGCTCGCGGATCGCGTCGGCGTTTCTCGCCATCGCCCGGGCGACCGCCTCCAGGGCGCTCTGCTTGGTGATCCCGCGGCGCCGGCCGATCTCCTCGAAGGTGCAGCCGTCGGCCCGCGTTCATCGAGGTGATCGGCGCCGAGCCCGAGGAGCCGATCTCGGCGGTGGAGGTGCCGATCACGGCAAAATAGGGCTGTGCTCGTGCTCTTCGATATCGACGGCACCCTCCTGCATGGTCGTCCGGAGGGCCACACCCGGGCCATGGTGGATGCCATGGCCCTGGTGTGGGACGTGCCGGCGGGGCCCGATGACGTGTGGCGCGTGGATCCCCCCGGGCGCACCGATCGCGAGATCGCGCGCCTGGTGCTGCATGCCCACGGCGTGGGCGATGGGGAGATCGACGCCGGCATGGCCGAGTGGATGCTCATCGCCGCCCGGGTGCACGAGGAGGTGGCCGGCGATCATCCGGCCCCGGTGGCGGCCCCCGATGCCGCCCGGGTGACCGGCGCGCTACGCGATGCCGCTGCGGAGATCGCCCTGCTCACTGGCAACCTCGAGCCCATCGGCCGGGCGAAGGTTGCGGCGGCCGGCCTCGGCGGGCGGTTCGGCCCAGGCGGCGGGTTCGGTTCGGATGCCGAGGCGCGGGCCGACCTGGTGGGGGTTGCCCGCTCGCGCGCGTCGGGGAACTATCGTGATGATGAGGTGGTGATCGTGGGCGACACTCCCCGTGATATCGAAGCCGCGCGCGCGGCCGGCGTGCGCGTGGTGGCCGTGACAACCGGTGCGTTCGGGCCTGACGCCCTCGCCGGTGCCGACGGGGTTGCCGACGGCCTCACCGGAGCGCTGGCCTTGATCACGAGCTGATATTCCCGCCGCGGGTTGACGTGCGCGTGGCACATGTCGGCGTAGCAATCCCGGGCGCGGCACGGGCTCCGGATGGCCCCGGCCCCGTCGGTGACGCTTGTACGCGCGGCGAAGCCTCCCGGCCCCACTTGCTCCCGATGCACAAGGAGCCCCGGCGCGGCCGTCCATAGCGTCAGGGGTGCTACGGGGAGCCGATCGCTCCCCGCAAGGTTCCCTACGAAGGAGTTGCGCACATGCGCCTGAGGTCAATCCGGACGACAGCGCTGGCAGCGGGAGTCCTGCTGCTCGCCGCTCCTGGCCTGGCCGTGGCACAGGACGATGGACCGACGCCCACCGATATCGCGGTGAACTCGATTTGGGTGGTACTCGGGGCGATCCTCGTGCTGTTCATGCAGGCCGGCTTCGCGATGCTCGAGATCGGCCTCTCGCGCATGAAGAACGCCGGCGCCGTGGCGGGAAAGATCGTCATCAACCTTTCAATCGCCCTCCTGATGTTCTGGGCCACGGGATTCGCCTTGGCATTCGGCGACGGTAGTGGGATCTCGGGCGAGATGGGCTGGTTCCTGAACGCCACCGACGCCTCGGCCGACACCAATTCGCTCGGCCTGAACTCCTTCATGAATGCGGTCGGCGCCTACAACATCCCGGTCGAGGCGTTCTTCTTCTTCCAGGTCGTGTTCTGCGCGGTGTCGCTGGCGATCGTCTTCGGCACCATGCTCGACCGCACGAAATTCATCGGATACGTCATCTTCGCCGTGTTCTTCACGGGGCTGATCTACCCGATCGTCGCCCACTGGACCTGGGGCGGTGGCTGGCTTGCCAAGGACGGCTTCCTCGACTTCGCCGGATCCTCGATCGTGCACCTGCAGGGCGCCACTGCAGCCCTCGTGGGCACGTTGATACTCGGGCCGCGCATCGGGAAGTTCAGGGGGGGCAGGGCACAACCGATACCTGGCCACTCGATACCGATCTTCATCCTGGGCGTGTTCATCCTGTGGGTGGGCTGGATGGGCTTCAACGCCGGATCCACCCTGGGCGCGGTCGGCCTGAACTTCGCCGACATCGCAGTGAACACCAACCTGGCGGCGGCGGCAGGCGTGATCGGCGCCACCATCGGATCGCTGTTCATGTTCAAGACGCTTGACGTCTCGCAGATGGGCAACGGCGCGATCGCCGCCCTCGTGGCCATCACGGCCCCGTGTGCCTTCGTCGACCCATGGGCGGCCGTGCTCATCGGCCTCGTCGCCGGCGTCATCGTGCCGCCGCTCGTCGTGCTCATCGACAAGATCCGCGTGGACGATCCTGTCGGGGCAATCCCGGTGCACGGCGTCGCCGGCATCTGGGGCACCTTGGCCATCGGCTTGTTCGCGACCGAGGGCCGCATCGGGGAGCTCGGCGTTAGTCCCGGCCTGCTGATGGGTGGAACCGCCCAGCAGCTGTGGGTGCAGTTCTACGGCATCGTCGCGACCATCGCCTTCACCGGCGCGGCCTCGCTCATCGTGTTCCTGCTCATCAAGTACACGGTTGGCCTGAGGGTGAGTGAGCAGGATGAGCTCGCCGGCCTGGACATCGCAGAGCACGGGATGTACGGGTATCCTGAGCAGTTCATCGAGGTGCCCGGCGCCTTCCCGGAAGGTGCCCGGGGCATGGATCTGGCGAACCTCGGCGTGCGAACGCCGAGCACGGACTGAGGGGGTTCGGACGTGAAGAAGATCGAGGCGTTCATCCGCCACGAGTCGTTCGAGGAGATCCGCACCAGGCTGTCGGCCATGGGGCTTCCCTCGATGTCGATCAGCGAGGTCAAGGGCTCCGGCCGCCAGGGCGGGTACACCGAGAGCTATCGCGGTGCAAAGGCCACCATCTTCATGCGACCAAAGCTGAAGATGGAGATGGTGGTGAACGATGCCGATGTGGATCGCGCCGTCGACGTGGTCCTCGAGCTGGCCCACACGGGCGAGCCGGGGGACGGCAAGATCTTCATCATCCCGGTGGATGACGCCGTGCGCGTGCGCACCGGGGAACGCGGGGACATCGTCCTCGCGCCGCATCCCGAGGACGCGGCCTAGCCCATCCTCACCGGAGAGGCCTTATGGGGGCCCCCGTCCGCGATGGGCGGGGGCTCCCTGTCGCCTCCCTCGGGCGCTTCGGCGGGCAGGACCAGCGTGAAGCGCGCCCCGCCGCGGGGCGATTCGCCCGCTGAAAGGTCCCCGCCCAGCGCGCGCGCGAGCGACCGCGCGATGGCAAGGCCGAGGCCGGATCCCACCTGGCCCTCGGGGGTCTCCTCCGAGGTGAACGGCTCGAAGATCGCCTCGCGACGCCCGGGGTCGATGCCCGGCCCACTATCGGACACCTCCACCACCACGCCGCCGCCGGGGCGCGCTGCGCCCGACACGGTGACCGTGCCGCCCTCGGGGGTCCACCGGATGGCGTTGTCGATCAGGTTGCCGATCGCCTGCTGCACGCGGCCGGCATCGGTGGTGATCTCCGGGAGGTCGTCGATGGCGGTGACCAGGGCCACGCCCTTGGCATCGGCTGCGGGCGACAGCGCGTCGGCGGCGGCGCGCAGCGGATCTGCCGCCGGCGTGCGTGCCAGGTTCACCCGGAACCGTTCGGCGTCCATGCGCGCGAGGTCGAGCAGGTCGGTCACCAGCACCTCGAGTCGGTTGGCCTCTGACGCGATGGCCCCGAGCGATCGGGGCACGGCGTCGTCCGGCACCACGCCGTCCGACAGCGCCAGCGCGTGGCCGCGGATTGCCGTGAGCGGGGTGCGCAGGTCGTGGGTGACGCGCATGAGGAACTCACGCGCGA
Source organism: Actinomycetota bacterium (assembly GCA_016870155.1). Lineage (GTDB taxonomy): Bacteria > Actinomycetota > Thermoleophilia > Miltoncostaeales > Miltoncostaeaceae > SYFI01. The sequence goes on from VGCE01000011.1 coordinate 3,960, forward strand.
TGCGGTCGCGCCTGGCGAGCTGCTGCACCATGGCGTTGAACGATCGCGCCACGGCGTCGAGCTCCTCCGCGCCGCCTTCGGCCACCGTGGCCTGCAGGTCGCCCTCGGCCACCTGGCGCGCCGCCTGCTCGAGCTCGCGCAGCGGGCGCGTGGTCCGGCGGGTGATCCACAGCACCAGCCCCACCGCCACCACGAGCCCGGCGAGCACGGCCAGCAGCACCGGAATGATGATGTTGCCCCATGCCGCCGCGACCTCGGCCTGGGGCCGGGTGAGCACGATGGCGCCCAGATAGCGGCCGTTGACGAGCACCGGCGCCGCTGCGCCGAATGTGGGGGTGCGCGCCCCGCTGGGAGTGAAGCCGAAGAGCTGCGAGCCGTCTCGCACGATCGCCTCGGGGTCAAGGTCGCGGGCCACGGTCTCGGGGAGGCCGCCGAACGGGTCGGCGGCGCCGGGGGAGAGGGCCAGCCCCACGTAGTAGAGCCTGGTCCCCTGCCCCGCCAGCTCCTCGAGGTTGCCGATGGGCTCGCGGGTGCTGAACTGCTGCCCGGTCTCGAGCGCGGTGGACGCGCGCTCAGACACGATGCTCGCCACGGCCTGGGCCTGGCGGTTGAGCTCGTCCTTGGCCTGCGTGGTTGCCTGGCCGCGGATGAGCGATACGCCCACGGCGACGAAGAGCACCGCCGCCACGAGAAGCCCGCCGATTGCGCCGAGCGCGACGTGCCCCCAGAGGGTCGCCCACGGCCGCCGGCGTGCCGGCGGCGCGTTCACCGCCGGGCCGGGACCTTGTACCCGGTGCCCCACACGGTCTCGATCGGGCACGCGTCACCGAGTTTGCGGCGCAGCTGGCGCACGTGCACGTCGATCGTACGGCTGTCACCGAGGAAGGTGTAGCCCCACACCCTCTCGAGCAGCTGCTCGCGGCTCAGCACGAGGCCGCGGGCCTGCACCAGCGCCGTGAGCAGGTCGAACTCCTTGGGCGTGAGGGCGACCTCCTCGCCCTTCACGAACACCTCGCGCGGCCCCACCTCGATGCGCAGGTCATCCACCTCGAGCACCGGTGGCATGTCGGCATCCAGCGACTCGGCCGGGGCGTCGGCGCGGCGCAGCACGGCGCGCACGCGCGCCACGAGCTCGCGGGGGTCGAAGGGCTTGGTCACGTAGTCGTCGGCGCCGAGTTCCAGGCCCACCACCTTGTCGACGGCATCGTCCCGCGCGGTGAGCATGAGGATCGGCATGCCGCCCCCGCCCTGCCGGACGCGCCGCGTCACCTCGAAGCCGTCGACCCCGGGAAGGTTCAGGTCGAGCAGCAGCAGGTCGGGCCGCTCCTTCTCGATGCTCTCGAGGGCGTCGTCGCCGCGCCCGGCGATCTGTACCCGGAACCCGGCCGCCTCGAGGTACATCTTCGCGAACGACGCGATGTTCGGCTCGTCCTCCGCAATCAGGATGAACGGCTGTTCGTCGGTGGAGGCCATGGCGTGCGCCAAGGTTACCCTCGGGCGGGGCGCGGCGTCTGCCGCAGGGGCAGCGTGAGGGGCCTGAGCGGCCACGTCCGGGCCGGCTGGCTGTTCACGCGGAAGGTGCCCACGCCGTCGAGGCGCACGGTGCCGGTGCCGGTGATCGAGAGCGTCACGTTGCCGTCACCGCGGAACGAGGCCACGAGGTCGCGTCCCTCGATCGAGAACATCTCCCGTGCCTGCGGCTCGAACGCGAGCTTACGCGGGGGAGTACCGGGGCGGCCAGCCGACTTGCCATCGCGCGGCTGCGGCCTGAGCAGCTGTCGTCCGCCGGCGATCACCCGGGCGTCGCCCGCGCGGTCGGTGACGCGCACCTGCATGCCGCCCACGTCGCCGAACGCAAGGAAGTTGCCGTTCACCCGCACGTCGCCGGCGCCGTCCACGTAGATCTGGCCGCCCGCCGTGCGTTGCAGTGCCGTATGCGCCGGCGCATCGGCGTGCGCGCCCGGGGGGTGCGCGGCCGCGAGCGCGGGCACCGATGGGACGGCCGCCACGGCCGCGACGATGGCAAGGGATCGGACCACGCCTGAATGGTTCCTCGCCCGCGCGTACGGCGCGAGGGGCAGGACGTAAGGGGTTTGTTAGCCCTTCCGGCCGCTAGGGCTCGAGATTGATGCCCTCTTCCACCTTCACGGGCTCCTGCACGGGCTGCTCGATGGCCATGGTCTCCTCCACGGGCGCCACGGGCGCGGCGGCCTGGGTCGCAGTGGCTGCCTCGCCCTCGGGCACGGGGCGCGGGCCATCTCCCATGTATGCCCAGATGAGCTCGCCGCACTCCGGGCACGATGGCAGCGTGCCGCGATTGCTGATGCGGAACTGGCATGTGACGCAGGCAAAGATGCCGGGCACCTTCTGGCCCGCGTGGTAGCAGGGCTTGCCGATTCGCTGCTCGGCCTGCTGTGCGCCCTGAACGGGCGTTAGCTTCGGTCCCTGGTTGCCCGCCGTCCTGCCCGGCCCCTGGGTGGGTCCGCTTGTGCCCATCGCCTTACCCCCGGTCACGTATATCCTGCCTACGGGCTCGATCCTACCGCGCGAACACCGGCCCCAAGATATCGATGGCGCGGTCGGAGGTCGGCGAATGCGCGTCGCATGTGCGCAGATCAACACGGTGGTGGGGGACCTCGAGGGGAATGTCGTGCGCGTGCGCGAGTCTCTCGCTCGCGCACGCGAGCGTGGGGCGTCGCTCGTCCTCACCCCTGAGTTGGCGCTCACCGGATACCCGCCGGAAGACCTCCTCCTCAGGCCGTCGTTCGGCGATGCCTCTCGCACGGCCCTCGAGGAGCTTGCGCGGGACGTCACTGAATGCGTGGCAATCATCGGCTTCGTCGAGCACGACGAGGACGTCCACAACTCGGCAGCGGTCCTCGCGGACGGACGGGTCCAGGCGATCTACCGCAAGCGCTTTCTCCCGAACTACGGGGTCTTCGACGAGGCTCGCTACTTCAGGGCGGGCACGCGGCCCATGGTCCTCGATATCGAGGGCGCCCGCGTGGGAATCGCGATCTGCGAGGACATCTGGTACCTGGCACCGGTTGCCGCCGAGCTCGCCGAGGCACGACTTGACCTGATCGCCTGCATCTCGTCGTCCCCGTTCCACCTCGCGAAGGGCGATGGCCGCGAGCGCATGCTGCAGACGCGCGCCTATGACAGCTCGGCCGCCCTGGCCTACTGCAACCAGGTCGGTGGTCAGGATGACCTCGTCTTCGATGGCCGTTCGGTGGTAATCGACGCGGCTGGTGACCTCATCGCGCGCTCCCCGGTGTTTGAAGAGGATCTGCTCATCGCGGACATTCCCCTCGACATGGCAGCCGGTCGCCGCCTGCGGGAGCCCCTGCTGCGCCGCGTCCCGGTGTCGGATGCCTATGCCCCCGTCATGATCGAGTCGCGCCCAGCCCCGGATCCCGTGGGCGACCCGGACACGGTGGCGCCGATGCCATCGGACGAGGGCGAACTGTGGGGCGCACTGGTGACGGGCATTCGGGACTACGTCGGGAAGAACGGGTTTCCGGGGGTCATCCTGGGGCTGTCCGGGGGCATCGACTCCGCACTTACCGCAGCCCTTGCGGTGGATTCCCTCGGTCCTGACCGAGTTCGCGGCGTCGCGATGCCATCAGTCTTCACCAGCGGGCAGAGCACGGATGATGCCGGGACGCTTGCCGACTCCTTGGGCATCCGGCTCGACGTCATCCCCATCGCACCCATCGTGGACGCCTTCGAGGTGCAACTTGCCGAGGTATTTGAGGGTAGGCCACGCGATGTGGCCGAGGAGAACGTGCAGGCTCGGGTGCGCGGGACGCTACTGATGGCGATCAGCAACAAGCACGGCGACATGGTGCTGGCCACCGGCAACAAGAGTGAGATGTCGGTGGGCTACTCGACGATCTACGGCGACATGGCCGGCGGTTTCGCGCCGCTGCGCGACGTGTCGAAGACGTGGGTGTATCGACTGGCGTCGTGGCGGAACCGCGAGGCGGGCAGGGAGGTAATACCGCAGGCCACCATTGAGCGTCCGCCAACCGCCGAGCTGCGACCCGACCAACGCGACTCGGACTCGCTTCCCGATTACGGAGTGCTCGATCCCATCCTGGAGCTCTACATCGAGCAGGACCTGCCGCCGGCGGCCATTGTCGAGCGTGGTTATGCGCAGGATGCCGTGGAAAGAGTGGCGGGGCTGGTTGACCGCGCCGAGTACAAGCGGCGCCAAGGGCCTCCCGGCATCAAGACCACTCCGCGGGCCTTCGGACGCGACCGGCGGATGCCCATCACCAATCGCTTTGGCGCGCGGTAGCGAGCGTTCTCGCTGGGCGGCGAAGGCGCTGGCGGCCGCGGCCGCATCGGCGCTGCTCGCCATGCCCGCCATCGCGCCGGCCGGTGCCCCACGGCTGGCCAACGGGCCCGGCGGGGCGTCGCTGCTCGTGACGTTCCGCGATGTGCCCACGGCCGACGCCGCGCGCGCCGCGCTCGAGGGGTTGGGGCACGTGGAGCCCGCGGCGCCCGAGGCGGGGATCTGGGCGGTGCGCGCGCCGGCCGACCCGGATCTGCGCGAGGAGGCGCTCGCGCGGCCGGGGGTGGATACCGCAGCATGGTCGCTGTCGCGGCGCACGGACGAGCGCATCATCCAGGCGCAGGCGCCGGTGGCGTCGGCCCCCGTGGCGCTCACGCCCGTCGCGGCCGCGCCCACCGACGAGTACTTCGCGAATGGCCGCCAGTGGGCGCTCACCACCCCGGCCACCACGTGGGGACTCGACCTCACGGGCACGCCGCCGCGCCCGCGCATCGCGATCCTCGACAGCGGGGTCGACTCCACGCACCCGGAGTGGTCGGGCCCCGACTCCCCGCTGGTGCGCCCGTACAGCGCGCAGACCGGTCGGCAGTCGGCCGAGGACTGGGGCAAGACCGGGCACGGCACCCACGTGGCGGGAAGCGCGGCCGCACCGATCAACGGCATCGGCGTGGTGGGGGCGGCCCCGGGCATTCGTGGCGCTGCAGAGGTGATCCCCGTGCAGATCTCCGACCAGGACGGCTATTCCACCGACGCGACCATGATCAAGGGGATCCGCTGGTCGGTGCAGAACGGCGCGAAGGTCATCAACATCTCGGCTGGCGGCGTGGGCGATTCCCCGGCGTTCCAGCGCGTCATCGACTGGGCGTTCGGCAAGGGTGCCCTGGTCATCGCCTCGGTCGGCAATGACGGCCAGGACTACGGTGCCCTCAACTACCCGGCCAGCTACTGGAACGTGCTCGGCGTGGCAGCGCAGTGCTCGGGCGTGGTCAACGCCGACTGCCCCACGCCGTTCGGCCTCGCCACCTTCAGCACCCGCAACCGGTCGGTGGACCTCGTGGCCCCCGGCGTGGACATCATCTCGTCGGTGCCGCCGCGCGTGAAGCAGGGCGAGGTATCGCCCGGATATGCCATCAAGGAGGGCACCTCGATGGCCACGCCGTTCGTGGCGGGCGTGGCGGCCGAGGTGTTCGCCGCCCACCCCGGGGCCACCGCCTACCAGGTGCTCATGCAGCTCCTCAACACGGCCACCGACATGGGATCGCCCGGGCGCGACACGGCCACCGGATCGGGGCTCATCAACCCGCGCGCGGCGGTGATGCTGCCGCTGCCCGCGAACGACCCATATGAGCCCAACAGCGACATCAGCGAGGTGCGGCGCGCGACGCCTCTCACGCCGGTGGCCACCGCCGCAGCGTTCGCTGATGGCTGGAACGACACCGTCGACGTGTATCCCGTGGTGTTGCGCAAGGGGCAGTCGGTGCGCCTGTCGGCCGGGGCAAAGCGCGCGAAGCTCAAGCTCGCGCTGTGGCCGCCGGGCACGCGCACGATCACCGCGGGCACGCCGGCGGCCGCCAATCGCGGATCCAGCGCCACCCCGAGGCTCGGGTACGTCGCCACGCGCTCAGGCCGGTGGTACGTGTCGGTGAGGGCCACTGCCGGGCGCAGCCCGTACCGCCTCACGGTCGGGAGATAGCGGTGCCCGCGCCCGTCATGGCGATTACCGGGGCGTCCAGCGGCATCGGCGCGGCGGTGGCCCGCGCTGCGGTGGCCGATGGCTGGCGGGTGGTCATCGCGGCGCGCCGGCGTGAGTTGCTCGATGCCCTCTCGGCTGAGCTCGGCGGCGCATCGGTGGCCCTGCCAGTCACCTGCGACGTGACCGAGTGGGATCAGGTGCAGGCGATGGCCGATGCCGCGACGGAGGAGTTCGGGCGAATCGATGCCGTTCTGGCCAACGCCGGGTTCGGCGCCAAGCGCGGGTTCCACGCCGAGAGCCCGGAGTTCTGGCGGCAGATGATCCTCACCAACGTCTACGGCGCGGCAATCACGCTGCGCGCGTGCATCCCGGCCCTGCGCGAGTCGCGCGGGCACGCGCTGCTCATGGGCTCGATATCCGGTCGCCAGGTGGGCAGCGGATCCCTGTACTCGTCGAGCAAGTGGGCGGTCACCGCGATGGCCGAGGCCGCCCGCAAGGACCTGCACGGCACGGGCGTGCGCGTCACCCTCATCGCGCCGGGCATCGTGGAGACGGCCTTCTATGACGATCCGCCCGGCGGCGAGCCGCTGGTGCCGGATGATGTCGCGCGCGCCGTGATGTTCGCGGTGTCGCAGCCTCCGCACGTGAGCATCAACGAGGTGTACATGCGGCCCACCGAGCAGGAGTTCTAGGCTCCGCCCGTGGACGATCATGCCCTCCGCCTGCGGCTCGACGTGGATGTCCGGGGCACCGACGAGGTGGGCCTCGGGGCCATGCGGTCCGGGCGGCCCGGCCCGCCGGTGCGCGACGGAGAGGCGGCCGTGGTGCTGGCCACCGAGCTCGCGCGCGCGGCGCTATCGGCGCTGCCGTCGCCGCGCCGGGCGTCAGTGGCACGCGACCTCGTGGCGATCGAGGCCTCGGAAGCGGCTGCCGACCTGGCCGCCCGCAGGGTGCCGGGGGCCGACGTGCGCGATCTCCGACCCGAGGAGCAGGTGGGCGCGCGCGGGTGGTGCGCGCGTGCCCTCTTAGGGGATGGCCAGGCGCCTGCGGCCGCGCAGCTGTCGGTGGATGCCATCCGGCTGCCGGACGGCGAGTGGACCGCCGACTGGGCCGCGCGGGTGCCGTGGATGACCCCCGCGCTGGTGCGACGCATCACGGGCGACACCCCCGACGCCCTTGCCCGCATGGTCATCGCCCTGCGGGCGCTGGGCGAGGAGATCGTCGCCAGCCCCGCGTCGGCGGATGACCCTGCGGCGGCGGCGCGCGCGTCGGCTGCCGCGCTCGCGGTGCCGCGGCCCGTGCCCGGTGCCCAGGCGTTCGCCCAGGCCATCGCGCCAGCACCCGAGGCGGTCACCGCACCCGTGCGCCCGGTCCCGACGTCCGCGGCACCGGTTCCCGCCCGCCCCGCTGCCCCGGCGCCCGACCGCCGTCTCGTCGTGGCCCTCGCCACGTCCATCGGCATCGCCGTGCTGGCGCTTGTGCTGGTATTCGCCATGATCGGATCCCCGGGATCCTTCGGCCTGGCGTCCACCTCGGACGTCAGCGAGCGGCTGTCGGTGGTGGAGGCGGGTGTCACGCAGCTGCGAGGGGACATCGGTACCCTCGCCCAGCAGCTGGGGGCCACCGGCAGGGCCCCGGCTGATCAGGTGGCGGCGCTGCGCGACGAGGTTGCCAGGCTTCGCCAGGAGCTGGAGCAGCTGTGCTCGGTGCTGCCGGTGGTCTGCTAGTCCTCAGGGCATGGGGATGATCGCCTTCGTAGACCGCCAGGGCCTCGCGGGCTACGACCTGGGCAGCGACCACCCGCTGGCCCCGGCCAACCGCGAACTGGCCATCGACCTCATCCGGGCCTACGGCATGCTCGACCGCCCGGATGTGCTGGTGCTGGAGCCGGAGCAGGGTGACGAGGACCTCATCCGGCGCGTGCACACCGAGGCCTACATGGCGGCGGTGCGGCGCTACAGCCGCACGCCGCAGCTGGCCGCGGCCTTCGAGGCCGGCACATGGGGGCTGGCTCACGGCGGCGACACCCCGGCGTTCGCCGGAATGCACGAGGCCGCGGTGGCCGTGTGCGGCGCATCGGTAACCGCCGCGCGCGCCGTGTGGGATGGCCGCGCCGACCGGGTGTTCTCGGCGGCCGGTGGCCTGCACCACGCCTTCGCCAACAAGGCCAACGGCTTCTGCATCTACAACGACCCGGCCGTGGCCATCCGCTGGCTGCTCGACAACGGCGCGGAACGCGTGGCGTACGTGGACGTGGACGTCCATCACGGCGACGGCACGCAGTTCATCTTCTACGACGACCCGCGCGTGCTCACGTGCTCGGTGCACGAGAGCGGCCGCTACCTCTTCCCGGGCACGGGGGCCGTGTCGGAGCGCGGCATCGGCGCGGGCGACGGCTGCGCGGTGAACATCCCGTTGCCGGCATTCTCGGGCGACGGCCCATACATGCGGGCGATCGAGGAGGTCATCGCGCCGGCGGTTGCGGCGTTCCGGCCCGACATCATCATCACGCAGGATGGCGTGGACCCCCACCACCAGGACCCGCTCGCCCATCTGCAGGTACGCATGGCCACCTTCCCGCGCCTGTGGTGCGTGCTGCACGAGATGGCCGACCGGGCGGCGGATGGCCGGTGGATCGCCCTCGGGGGCGGTGGGTACAACGTGGACGTCCTGCCCCGGGCCTGGGCGCTGCTGTTCGCCGAGATGACCGGCACCGTGCTCGATGATGAGGTGCCCGGCGATTGGCTGGCCCTGGCGGCCGAGCGCAGCGCGCGCGATGATCTCACCGGTTGGCTCATGGGCGACCCCGACCCCGAGGTGGGCGCGGCGGAGCGGGCGGCAGCGGATGCCGAGGGCAACGCTGCCGTGGACGAGGCCATCGAGGTGCTGCTCTGAGCGCTGGTACCCCCTGGCGTGATGCTGGGGAAGCCAGGCGGTGGCCGCGCTGGTGCGGAACGTGAAACGCCGTGGGGCCGACCCGATGACGCGGTCTCCCGCGGAGGAGCTCTCCGCCCAGCCGGTGGCGCCATGAGCGGTCGCGTGGTGGCGGTGTTCGGCAGTTCGCGAATTGGCCCCGACGACCCCGGATACGCGGTGGCGCACCAGCTCGGCCGCCTGCTCGGGGAGCGGGGCTGGACCGTGGCCACCGGCGGGCACGACGGCGCCATGGCCGCGGTGTCGCGCGGCGCGCGCGAGGCCGGGGCGCACGTGGTCGGGGTGACCATGCCCGGGCCGCAGGGGCGCTCGCCCAACGCCTGGGTGGCGGAGGAGAGACCCGCGGACGACCTGTTCGCGCGGCTTCGCATGCTGCTCGACGCCGACGCGTGGATCGCCGTGGCCGGGGGCGTCGGAACGCTCGCCGAGGTCGCCGTGGCGTGGAACCTCATGCAGAACGCCCACGTGGCCCTGCGGCCACTGATCGTGGTGGGCGACGGCTGGCGCGAGGTCCTGCGGGCGCTGGGCGACTCGCTCGTGGTTGATGCATCCGACCTCGCGATGGTCACCGCAGTGCCGGATGCCGACGCGGCGCTGGCCGCGCTCGGACCGCGGCGCGGCGCCGAGATCACAGGGGGGTGGCCGCCCCCACCGCGACGGCGGCGCGACGCAGGCCCATGAGGGGGTCGTCGCCCAGGTCGATGCGCACCAGCCGGCGCCCGGCGGTCTCGAGGGCCTGGGCATCGCCGATCGCCTGGGCCCGCAGGAGCTCCCCGAAGGTGTGGTCCTGGCCCGGGATGGGCAGGTCGGGCGATCCCGGCCCGAGGAACTGCACGAACACGCCCGAACCCGGACCGCCCTTGTGCAACTGGCCGGTGGAGTGCAGGAACCTCGGGCCCCAGCCGCCCGTGGTGGCTGCCCGCGTGCGCTCGCGGATCGCCGCGCGCATCGCGCCCATGAGGCGGTCGCCGTCGGGCGTGGGCGTGGTGAAGGCCAGCATCGCCAGGTAGTCGCCGCGCTCGAGCATGTCCACGGCGCGAACGATGTCCTCGGGCGCCCCGCGATCGTCGCGGGGCACGCCGGCACCGGCCAGCGCGCGGTTGGCGGCCTCCTTGGCGGCCTGCACGTCGGGCTGATCGAAGGGGTTTATGTCCAGCGCGGCGCCCGCGGTGGCCACGGCCATCTCGAGCCCCATGTACAGGCCCGCCACGTCGAGTGGCTCGCGGATGTCCATGGCGAAAACGGGAATCCCCGTGGCGCCGATGGCCGCGACGTCGGCGTCGTGCTCGCCCGTGAGCCGCAGGTGCATGAGCACGCGGTCCGATGCATACTCCGATGCGTCGCCCGGCGGCTCATCGGCCACCGGGACGATGCCCTCGCCCTGCTTGCCCAGGCTCTCGGCCACGAGCTGCTCGGCCCACAGCCCGAACGACCCGATGCCGGGGTCGGCGATGATCGTGAGCTTGTCGCGCCCGGCGCGCGCCAGGGCCGCCAGCGCCACGCCCATGCGCACCGGCTGGGGGTCCATGCGCGCCTCGGCGGCGCGGGCGAGCAGCGCCTGCAGCGGCACGCCCGCGAACGCCATGGGGATGAGCCCGAACAGCGTCAGCGCCGAGAACCGCCCACCCACGTCGGGCGGGTTCTTTGCCACCATGCGCCAGCCCTGGTCGGTGGCCATCGCGGCGAGGGGGGTGCCCGGGTCGGTGATCGCGATGAGGTGGTCCGTGGCCGCCGCGCCCAGGGCGTCGGCGAGGAACTGCTCCACGTGCGCGAGGAACGCCAGCGGTTCGGCCGTGGTGCCGCTCTTCGACGAGGTGATCGCCACGCAGCGGGCGGGGTCGATGCCATCTGTGATGCGCGTCACCGCTACCGGGTCGGTGGAGTCGAGGATGCGCAGCTCGATGCCGGCCCCGTGGCCGAACGTGCGACGCGTGACCTCGGGCGAGAGGCTCGACCCGCCCATGCCGAGCACGAGCACGTGGTCGATGCCGTCGGCCAGGGCGCGATCCACCATCGCGTCGATGGCCGGCACTTCGGCCTGCATGTCCACCGGCGCGCGCATCCAGCCGGTCCACGCGCGCGCGGCGTCGGCGTGCGCTCCCCAGGCCGCCGGGTCGCCGGCCAGCACCCGATCCACCAGGCCCCGGGCCTCGGCGTCCGCGACGGCGTCCCCCACGAGGCCGGCCGCGGCACCGGGGCGCAGGATCACCCGCATCAGCCGGGTGCCGCCGCCAGCGACTCGCGCGTGGCCGCGGCCACCGCCTCGGGGGTCATGCCGAGGCGCTCCATCACGGTTCCGCCGGGCGCCGACTCGCCGAAGCGGTCGATTCCGACGGCGCGGCCCCAGGTGCCGGTCCACCGCGGCCACCCGAAGGTGGACGCGGCCTCCACCGACACGCGCGCGGCGACGGCCGGCGGAAGCACCTCATCGCGGTAGTCACCGGGCTGCGCCGCGAAGAGCTCCCATGAGGGCATGCTGACCACGCGCGCCGACACGCCCTCGCCCGCGAGCAGGTCGCGCGCGGCCAGTGCCAACGACACCTCCGACCCCGTTGCGATGAGGATGCAGTCGTCGCCGGGGGCCACCACGTAGGCGCCGCGGTCCACCGGCGGCTTCTCCATGGGTAGCACGGGAACGCCCTGGCGCGTCAGCACGAGGGCGGTGGGGCCGTCCGTGCGCCCCACGGCGATGCGCCAGGCCTGGGCCGTCTCGCGCGCGTCGGCCGGGCGCAGGGTGACGAGCCCGGGGATCGACCGCAGGGCGGCCAGCTGCTCGATGGGCTGGTGGGTGGGTCCGTCCTCGCCCACGGCCACCGAGTCGTGGGTGAACACCAGGATCGACGGCAGGCGCTGCAGGGCCGCCATGCGGATGGCGTTCTTCATGTAGTCGGAGAACGTCATGAAGGTGGATCCATATGCGCGGAAGCCCCCGTGGGCCACCATGCCGTTGACGGCCGCGGCCATGCCGAACTCGCGCACCCCGAACCGGATATTGCGGCCGCCGAACGCACCCGGGCCGACGTCGGGGGAGTCCTTGATAACCGTGCCGGTGGAGCTCGCGAGGTCGGCCGCGCCACCCACGATCTCCGGGACGCGTGCGGCGATCGCGTTCAGCGCCGCAGTGGACGCCACGCGCGTGGCGGGCGACTCCCCCTCGTTGAAGGCGGGCAGGTCGGCGTCCCAGCCCGCAGGAAGATCGCCGGAGAGGCGCCTGCGCAGCTCCGCGGCCTCGGCCGGGTACGCCGTGGCGTAGGCGTCCATGCGGGCGTCCCAGGCGGCCACCAACCCGGCGCCCCGCTCGCGCAGGGCAGGGGCCCATGCCGCCACCTCGTTGGGCACGAGGAACTCGGCGTCCTCAGGCCAGCCGTATGCCTGCTTGGCGAGCCGTGCCTCGTCGGGCCCCAGCGGTGCACCATGCGCTTTGCTGGTGTCCTGCACGTTCGGCGCGCCGTAGCCGATGTGCGATCGGTAGCGCACCAAGGTGGGCCGGCCGTCGCCCGCCTCGGCGTCGTCGAGCACACGGTCGGTCTCGGCGGTGTCGTTGGCGTCCGTGATCTCGAGCACGCGCCACCCGTATGCGTCGAAGCGCAGCGCCACGTCGTCACCCGTGGACATGCCGGTGGGACCATCGAGGCTGATGGCGTTGTCGTCGAAGATCACCACGAGCTTGCCGAGCCCGAGGAAGCCCGCGAGCGAGCATGACTCGTGCGAGATGCCCTCCATGAGGTCGCCGTCCGATGCGATCACCCAGGTGCGGTGGTCGACCACCGCGTGCCCGGGGCGGTTGAACTCAGCGGCCAGCATGGCCTCGGCCAGCGCCAGGCCCACGGCGTTTCCGAGCCCCTGGCCCAGCGGTCCGGTGGTCACCTCCACGCCCGGCACGTGGCCGCGCTCGGGGTGGCCGGGGGTGAGGCTCCCCCACTGGCGGAAGGCCCGGAGGTCGTCCAGCGACAGCGCATAGCCCGTGAGGTGCAGCAGGGCGTACTGCAGGGCCGACGCGTGGCCCGCCGACAGCACGAAGCGGTCGCGGTCGGGCCATGAGGGGTCACCCGGGGCGTGGCGGAGCACGCGCGAGTAGAGCGCCCAGCCCACCGGCGCCAGCCCCATCGGGGCGCCGGGGTGCCCGGAGTTCGCCTTCTGCACCGCGTCGATGGCGAGCGTGCGGACGGTGGCGATGCAGAGGTCGGGCGATGCCGGTTGGGTCACGTGGTTCTCCGAGTCGGTGGCGCGGGCAGTCTACGGACGGCGGCCCCGCCGGTGGCGGCGGGGTGCGGCTGCCGGTCGCGGCTCGCCCGGGCGCGCGAGCGTCGCCACGGCTCCCCGTAGTGTTCGGGGCGTGATGCGACGCACCGCACCGGCAGGGGCACTCGCGCTGGCGGCGCTGGCGCTGGCGGGGTGCGGCACGGGATCCGACTCGGCCACCGTGCGCACCACCACGCCGGCTGAGTTCGTGGAGGCCGTGCGGCAGCTGGTGCAGCCCGCCGAGCGCATGGGCGTGGTGGCCACGGCGGCGCTCGACGAATCGGGTCCGCAGCCGCAGGCGGTGGAGGTGGACGGCCTCGTTGATGACGTAGGCCGCGAGGTGAGGGAGTTCCGCGCGCTGCGTCCCGGGGATGAGGCACTGCGCATGGAACAGGCGCGGCTGCTGCAGGTGATGGAGCCGGTGGTGAGCCGCGTGCGCGCGGTGCGGGCGATCCTGCGCAGCGAGTCGCGCGCGGGCCTGCGCGACGCCACGACGCAACTGCTGGATGCGCTGGGGGAGGTGCCATCCGCCGCCCGCTCGTGATGCTGGCCGCGGTCGCGGCCCTGGGCGCGGGCACCTTCGCCGGGTGCGGCGGGGCGCCCGACCCCGTGCCCACCGGTGAGGTGGCGCCGGGCAGCACCGTCACTCCGCCGCGCTACCTCGCGATGGTGCGCGAGGCCGTGGCCGCGGCGCGGGCCGCGTCGATCCGCCTCGACGCCCTGCCCGCCGCGCCCACCCCCGTGCAGGCCAGGCGCGCGGCGCCCGGCCTGGCGGCGGCAGCCACGCGCGCCGAGCTCGCGGCGCGCCAGATCTCGGCGGCCCGGCTCGACGACCAGCGCCTCGAGGACCAGCGGCGCGAGTTCGGCCCGCTCTACGTGGGATTCGCCGCGGCGTTGCGAAAGGCGGCACAGGCCGCAGCCGACGGCGACGTGGCGGCCATGGGCCAGGGGGTGAGCCTGGCCGCCGTGCAGGCCGGCCGCCTCCACGAGGCGTCCGCCCCGGGCTGACGCTAGCGCTGGGTGGCGCGGGACTCGGACGACATGTCGTCCGAGTCGGGCGGATCCGAGATGACCAGGTCGCCCACCGTGGCGAACTCGTAGCCCTTCGCGCGCAGGTCCTTGACGATGCGCGGCAGCGCGGCGATGGTGGCTGCGCGGTCACCGCCCCCGTCGTGCATGAGGATTATCGAACCGGGCTGGGCCTGGGACACGGCCGACTGCACGATCTGGTCGGGCGAGGGTCGCGTCCAGTCGACGGTGTCGACGTCCCACAGCACCGACAGCAGCTTGGCGTCCTCGGCCTGCTTGAGCACCGACGGGCTCACCGACCCGTACGGCGCGCGGAACAGCCGGCTGGCCACGCCGCCCACGCTCAGGATCTGCCCGGCCGTGGTCGCGATCTCCTCCTTCTGCTGCGCCGGCTTGAGGGAGGTCATGTCCTTGTGGTCCCAGGTGTGCACGCCCACCTCGTGGCCGTCGGCAACGACCTGCCGGAACGTCTCGGGGTTCTCCTGCACCTTCGCGCCGAGCACGAAGAAGGTGGCGGGCACGCCCAGCCTCTTGAGCTCTGCGAGCACGGCCGGGGTGTCAGGACCGGGACCGTCGTCGAAGGTGAGCGCCACGTACTTGCGGCCCCCGCCGGCGCGGTTGATGCTCACGCCGGTCCGCCCGATGTTCACGAGCTCCTGGTCGCGCGGGCCGAGCTGCTGCGCGGCGGCGATGTCCTCTTCGGTCACCCTGGGGATCACCGAATCGGCGGCGGCCTGCGACGTGGCGGGCTCATCGCCCCCGCGCGTGGCCAGCGCGATGACGCCCACCACGAGGGCGATCGCGATGATGGCGATCGCGACGGGCGGCACGCGGCGCTTCTGCTTGCGGCGTCGGCGCGGCGGACGGCGATCGCGCGGATCCTGGCGGCGCCCCGATGGTGTCTTGTCGGACGGCACGCCCTAATAATGCACGTGAGGACCGGCGCGGGCGAAGCGCGCCGGTCCCCCGGGGACCGCGTGGGCCGGGGGCCCTAGCTCGCCAACGCGGCTGGCGGGGCGTCTGCTGCGTTCATGGCAGCCCACGGGATGGTGATGGAGCGTCCCTCCATCTCCACCTCGCTGGCGGCCCGCAGCTTCCCGAACGCCGTGGTGACGGCCTCCCGGGACGCTCCGATGAGTGATGCCCACTGGGCATGGGTCAGGTCGAGGCCGATGCGCACGCCCTCGGGCGCCGCGGTGCCGATCTGCTCGGCGATCTGGTGCAGGCGCCGGCGGAGTCGGTCCTCCACGCGCATCTCCGAGACGATGCCGACGGTCTGGCGAAGGTTCGCCAGGCGGCCCGTGAGCGCGACGGCCAGGTTGACGCCGAAGCGCGGATAGCGGGTGACGAGTGCCTCGATCGCGTGCACGGGCAGCGGGGTGACCGCGCTCGCCTCGAGGGCGATCGCAGGGGCGGCCTGCTCGAGGCCGAGCGACGAGTACACGGCGCCCGGCTCGACGATGGTCGTGGTGACCTCCTGGCCCTGCGGGGTGACGTCGCTCAGGGCGATGCGGCCCTGGCGGACGATGTAGAGGTGATCGCCGCGGGTGAGCGCGGCGGGCGCGTCGGCCTCTCGCGGCCACCGGATGAGCGGGAGACGCGCGTCAAGCAGGTCGAGGTCGCGGCGCGGGATGCCGTCGAAGAGATCGAGGCGCGAGAGCGCGGGGCGCCCCTGCTCGGTTGACCCGTTGGACTGGCGTGCGGAAAGTGGTGTGAGAGTGGCCATGGGATTACCCTCGCAGGGGGTTGTAAGAGACCTTTGAGGTCCCGGGTAACGCTCGGTGACGGCTCTATTGAGATACGGGGGTGCGGGCGTTGCCAAATGGCTTGCGCACTCCGTCGATCACCGCTTCCCATGCGGCAACAGGCATTTGTTAGGGACGTATGGACGCCCCCGGCGCCATGTCCGCGGTTGCAGGCCTCGACGGGGGTTCGGCGGCCCAATGTCGCGTCGGCACATCTCAGGTCGGCGGGGGGAGCCCTCCGTCGGTCCTGATGACCCGGTCGGCGTACAGCAGGCCGATCGCGATGAGCGTGAAGGGCTGCACCACGAGCTGCACGAGGGTGCTCCAGACGCCCTCGCCCCACGTGAGCGCGCTCCCGTCGAGCGGGCTGAGTATCGCCGCGCCCACGAGTCCCAGCGCCAGCTGGGCGATGGCCGTGACCACCTGGATGAGCAGGTAGGCCAGGAACACCGTCCACCAGGCGCCTCGCACCAGGTCCTGGCTGCGGCGCAGCGAATCGGTGACGCCGCGGCCGTCGATGACCGCCGCCTGCCCGGCGAAGAGCCACAGGATGGCCAGGAAGATCCCCGGGATCACCAGGGCGAAAAGGCCCGCGATCACGCCGAGGGTGACGAGCACGAGCGCCGCGAAGAGGATCCAGAAGCGCACGCCCACTCGCTCGAGCGTGGCGCCGATGCCGGTGGGGGTGCCCTGGAGGCGCCGCACGGTGGCAAGGGCCACGGCCGCGCCGCTCACCGGCAGCAGCAGGATGGCCGGGATCAGCACGATGCCCAGCACCACCAGCGCGCGCGTGAGATCGGTGGAGTCGGTGACGGCGGCGCTGGCGACGGCCGAGAGGATTCCCACCGGCACCACGGTGACGGCCGTGAGCACGATGAACAGCCACGGCTCGCGGCGGTACATCGCCCATGCACGCGCGAGCAGCTCGCCGAAGGTGAAGGGGCCGGGCTGCTGGGTGCCCACGTCAGTCCACCGGCTCATACGGCACGGCGTCGCGCACCAGGTCACCGGCGTCCACGCCGGTGCTCTGCATGAAGAACGGCGTGAGCAGGTTCAGGGTGTGGCGGCATGCCGGGCAGATGGGGAGCGGCGGGGGAGGGGGCACGCCCGGCGTCTCTCCCGTGAGGGAGTAGGGCGACCCCGAGTAGCGGGCGCACGCGCCGCACTCCTGGCCGCGGGTGTCGAGGCGCACCAGGTCCCAGCCGGCGGCCGTGATCTGCGCCACCCAGCCGTCGTGCTGCGCGGCGTAGGCCCGCGCGTCGTCCGCCAGCGCCCGGCGACCGTCCGGGTCCCAGCCATCGCGGATGGCCGCGGCGAACACCGGGGGCGGGTCGGGGATGTGCCCGAACCGCTCGGTCCAGGCGTCGATCTCGGCGTCCCAGTCGCGATCCGGCATGGGTCAGTCCTCCACGAAGTCCACGGGGACCTCGTGGTCGATCAGCCCGGCCTCCACGCCGCGCCGGAGCAGCTCTCGCACCGCCTCGCGGCCATCCTCGCCGTAGTCGAGCGTGCGCTCGTTCACGTACATGCCCACGAAGCGGTCGTTGAGGTCGTCGTCCAGGCCGCGCCCGTACTCGGCCGCGTACGCCAGGGCATCGGCCCGGTGCCCCAGGCTGTACCGGATGCTCTCGCGCAGGATGTGCGAGAGGCCCACCATCGACTGCTCGCCCAGGTCGCGCCGCACCACGTTGGCGCCAAGGGGCAGGGGCAGGCCGCCGGTGAGCTCGTGCCACCACGTGCCGAGGTCGAGCACGTTCACGAGCCCCTGCGACCCATACGTGAGCTGGCCCTCGTGGATGACCAGGCCGGCATCGGCCTCGCCGCGCTCCACCACGTCGAGGATCTGGTCGAACGGCACGATGAGGGGGTCGTCGATGCGCCCCGCCGCCAGCTGCAGCTCGAGGAAGGCGCTGGTGAGCGTGCCCGGCACGGCCACCTTCATGCGCGGCAGGTCGGCCGGGTCGATGGCCTTGCGCGCGACCACCATGGGCCCGTACTGCTCGCCCATCGACGCCCCGTGCGGCAGCAGGCGGTATGTGCCGGCCACCGCGGCGTAGGCGTGCACCGAGATGGCGCTCACCTCGAGGCGGCCCTCCATGGCCCAGCGGTTGAGGGTCTCGATGTCGCGGAGCAGGTGCTCGAACCGAAACTCCCCGGTGGGGATGAGGTCCTTCGCGAGCGCGTAGAACATGAACGCGTCGTCGGGGTCGGGGCTGTGACCCAGGCGGATCAGCGTCATGCGGTTCGTCTTCTGGTCGTCATCACGGCGAGGGAACCCTATCGTCGCGCGCTAGGCGGGGCGGGGGGAATCAGGCAGCAGCACGCACATGCCCTCGCCCTCGGCGACGAGCACCTCGCCCTCATGGATGCTCACCACCGCCCGGAAACCCCGGTCGCCCTTCTGGATGAGCCGCCCGCGCAGGGTGAGCTCGGCGCCCTCGAGCCGCACGGGCTTTCGCAGCCAGTAGCGCACCTTGGCGGTCATTCCCCAGAGGTCGTGCGGCGCGCCGGCGTACACCAGCATCTCGTCCACGAGAAGGCCGACGATTCCGCCGTGCAGGCGGTCGGGCCAGCCCTGGAACCGCGCGTCGGGCCTCCACGTGGCCACGGCGTCCGTGCCGTCACGGAACACGTGCAGCCCAAGGCCCGACTCGTTGTCGGACCCGCACACGAAGCAGTGCGTGATCTCGGGCGGGTTGAGGAGCTCTCCGGCGTCCGTGGTCATGGCACTATCGTCGCATGTCGGCCTGGGAAGCGCAGGTTGCCCGCGTGGACACCGAGCATGGCGATCGCTGGGTTGCCTGGCGCGATGGCGGCGTGGTGGCCGTGGGGCGCACGCGCGCAGAGGCCGCGCGGCGGGCCCGGGCAGCCGGGGCAGGCCGCGTGGTGGCCGGTGATCCCGGGCGGGTGCCCGCGCAGCCTGACTGGACGCTGCTGCCCGGGGGATTCCGCGGCCGGGCCCTTCGGGCATGCCACGGACTCGCGTTCGGTGAGGTCATCACCTACGCCGAACTCGCCCGGCGCGCGGGCAGCCCCCGTGCGGCGCGCGCGGCCGGATCGGCCATGGCCGCCAACCCGCTGCCCGTGGTGATCCCCTGCCACCGCGTGGTCAGGTCGGATGGCGGCCTGGGAGGCTATTCGGCGGGCGGCACCGCGGCGAAGCGCCGGATGCTGCGCACCGAGGGGGTGCTGCCGCCACGTGGCTGAACGCTGCTACTGTGCCGCGCCGTGGTCGCGTTCCTGGTCGTCATACATGTGCTCCTCTGCGTGCTGCTGGTCTCCCTGATCCTCATGCACAGCGGCAAGGACTCGGGCCTCTCCGGCGCCTTCGGCGTTGGCGGGGGCGCCAGTGCCTACGGCGGCTCGTCGGCCATCGTCGAGAAGAACCTCACGCGCATCACGGTGATCGTGGCCGTGCTGTTCTTCCTGATGACCTACGTGCTGAGCATCACGCTCACCTAGCCGGGGCATAGGGACACTCAGCCCCCGGTACGGGACCGCCTTGCCCCCCGCCCGCCGGGTAGACTTCCCGGCATGAACAGCTCCGTCCTGCGATCACTTCCGGTCCGCTTCGTGGGCGCGTTCATCGCGCTCATCATCGCCGGCATCGTCCTCTACCTCATCGGGGTCTTCTCGATGTACGTCATCGCCTGGGTCGTCGGGCTCGTCCAGGCGATCTTCGGGTAGGGCGTCACGACCCGGGGGCGCGTCCCCCGCAGGAGGATGTGCCAGGGGCCGCCCCACGGGGCGGCCCCTGTCGTTCGAGTGCGGCTGAGAGGACTTGAACCTCCACGACCCCAGGGGTCACAAGGCCCTCAACCTTGCGCGTCTACCAATTCCGCCACAGCCGCACGAGGTGCCGTCCGTCCGTCGAACGGCGCGGGGCAATGTAGCAGCACGGGGGGCAGCAGGAACCGCTGTTATAGTGGCGAACACCAGTTCGACACTTCCTACCCGGGGGCACCACCCATGGCGACGGCACCGACCGGCAGGCAGGCCGAGATCCTGGCCTTCATCGAGGACCACGTGGAGCGGCACGGCTATCCGCCTACCGTGCGCGAGATCGGCCGGGGGGTGGGCCTGGCGTCGCCGTCCACCGTGCACCGCCACCTCGAGAAGCTCGAGGAGGGCGGCCACCTGCGGCGCGACCCGTCGAAGCCCCGCGCCATGCTGGTGGGGCTGCCGGGTGGAAGGCAGGCCGCCTCCGCCAAGCAGGCCGCCTCCGCCGCGCCGGCGCCCATGACGCTGCCGCTGCTGGGCGCCGTGGCCGCCGGCGCGCCCATACTCGCCGACGAGCACGTGGAGGATCACGTGGCGGCCCCGTTCGCGGCCGACTACCTGCTGAGGGTGCAGGGCGACTCGATGGTCAACGCGGGAATCCTCGACGGCGACCTGGTGGCCGTGAAGCAGCAGGACGACGTGCGCGACGGGCAGATCGTGGTGGCGCTGCTGGAGGACGAGGCCACCGTGAAGCGCGCGTACCGCGAGTCCGGCGGCGTGCGGCTGGAGGCCGAGAACGAGGCCTACGACCCCATCCGCAGTCCCGATATCAGGGTGATCGGACGGGTCGTGGGCGTGATGCGCGACCTCTAGCGCGATACCCTCCGCCTGCGAGCCAGGCAGTCGCGGGGCCTCACGGCCTCGAGGAAAGTCCGGACACCGCAGAGCAAGGGTGCTGGCTAGCGGCCAGCCGGGGAAACCCGAGGGAAAGTGCCACAGAAACGAAACCGCCTCTTCGGGGGTAAGGGTGAAAAGGTGCGGTAAGAGCGCACCAGCGGTCCGGTGACGGGCCGGCTGGGTAAACCCCACCAGGTGCAAGGCCGAACAGGGACGACATCAGGTTGCTCGCCGAGTCCCGGGTAGGCCGCATGAGGCGTCCGGCAACGGACGTCCCAGATGGATGACTGCCCACGACAGAATCCGGCTTACGGCTCGCTAACCCGAGGGCCCCGCAAGGGGCCCTCGGCATGTGCGCGATCGGCCACGGCACGCCGCGGTGAGCCCTCGCCGTACGCGCGTGGCGCGCGACCCGTGCGGGCCCGGCGCTAGGCCTGCGCGGGCGCCAGGGGCGGCGGATCCTGGTCGGCGAGCGGGTCGAGGCCCTCGGCCATTCCGCGCACCAGGCCTGCTGTGATTGCCTCCACCACCGCGCGCAGCACGTCAACCGAGCCGTCCTCGATCCCGACGCCGGCATCGCGGGCGATGATGGCCTCGGCGAGCACCGCGGCCGACAGGCGCCGGTCGCGCAGGATCACCTCCACCTCCTGACCGCGGACCACCCCGCGCAGGCCGGTAGCCTCGGCGCGCTCGTCCAGCTGCCCGAGGCGCCCGGTCTCGAGCGCCCGGGCAAGCGGGCGAACGTAGCGCTGCGCATCGTGCAGGGCGGCCGTCGCGCTCGGGGCCGGCACGGGCAACCCGGGGGCGCTGGCGGGGTGCTCGCGCAGGCGCTGGGCCACGGCCTCGGTGCGGGATGTCAGGTGGCGTGCCATGAGCGGGCACGGAATGAACTCCAGGTCGGCTGGCACGGCCTTCACCGATCGCGGCGGCGGGGCATCCGCGCTGCGCAGCCAGTCGGCGAGCTCCTCCACCTCGAACCTGCGATGGCCGCCGGCGGTGCGATGGCACGGCACGCGTCCGGAGTCGGCCCACAGCCTGATGGTGGGCACGCTCACCCCGAGCATGGCCGCGGCCTCGCTGGTGGTCAGGGTGCGGCGATCGGGTGCGAGGTGGCGCTCCCGCACCCCGAGCCAGCGGCGCGCCGAGCGGCCCGGCTGGTCGTCGCCGGTTCCCAAGGGGCGATCAGCCCCCGTCGCGGAACGACCTGCCCCGGGCATCCCACAGCATGGCGACGACGATCACGAGCACCATGCATATCGCAGCCACCGCGAGGGCGACCCCCAGGCGCGCGCCCGCCGACCAGCCGATGGCCGTGACGGCCACGCCCACGAGCACGGCGGCCACCCATGCGATGGCATCGACGCGGCTGAATCCGAGGGGCCACATGCCGTGAGGATACGCGCCTGTGTCGCGAGCTGATGCGATCGGTCAGGCGGCAACGGGCGGGCGGGCGCCGGCCCGGAGCTTGACGGAACCGGCGATCGCGCCGATGGCATCGAGCACCTCGCCAATGACCTCGGTGCCGGTCGATGCCACGGGGTCCCGCGGCCAGGCCGCCGAGAGGCGCGCCACCGTGGCCCGTGCCAGCGCGAGCGGTCCGGCGTCGGTGCCGCCGCCGCGCGAGAGGGCGAACAGCGCGCCCGTCACCTGGTCCATGGCATGGGCCACCGACACCGGGTGGTCGCCATCGGCGAGGAGCGTGACCAGCACTGGCCCGGTGCCCGGCACGCCGTCGTCGCCGGCCACCAGGGCCGCTGCCCGCCACACGGCATCGGCTGTGGCGGGCTCGGCCCGGGCCACGTCGGCGCACGCCATGAGCAGTGCGCTCATCCATCCCGCTCGCGGCAGGAACGTGCCCAGGCGCATGGCGTGCCAGCGCTCGTCGCGCGGCATGGCATCTGCGGCGAGCCCGCGCACGGCCGCGACCTCGCGGCGCACGGCCACTGCAGCGCCGCGCGGGTCGAGTGCATTGGCCCCGCCCGCTTGGGCGCGTGCCACTCCTGCCGCATGCGCGAGGGCGTCGGCCACGTCGGCGGGCAGCGCGCCCCTGGCGGATGCGGCCACGAGGGCGGCCTGCTGCAGATGACGTGCCGCCAGGGCGCCCCCCGTGCCCACGGGCGGCACGAGGCCCTCGGGGCCTGCCGCCGCGAGCGCCGAGAATGTGGCTGCGGGCCCGGGGCCATTGCGCGCGGCACGGGCACGCGCTCCCAGCACCCGCGCGGATGCGTCGGCCCGCTCGAGCGCCATCGCGATCTCGTATGCGCTCGACGGGCTCATGGTGTGACGCTATGGCCCCGGTCGCGGGCGCACCTCATACCGGTGTCCAATCCGGGAGGCCCGCGGTTGTACGCGCAACGCAAGTGGGGTGGCAGGTCACGAGCCGCGGGGGATGCGCCGTTGCCGGTGGGAATGCCCCATGTGGCGGCGTAGCGTGGTCAAGGTGCCACGACTCAAGCCCGGACAGCCCGCCCCCGACTTCACCCTGCCGTCCGATGGCGGGGACGACATCACCCTCTCGTCGCTGCGCGGCAATCCGGTCGTGCTGGTCTTCTATCCGAAGGCCATGACCTCGGGATGCACGCAGCAGGCCTGCGGGTTCCGCGATGCGCTGTCGTCGTTCGCGAAGATCGACGCCGCCGTGCTGATGATCAGCCCCGACCCGGTGAAGCAGCTCGTGAAGTTCCGGGAGAAGGAGGGGCTCACGTTCCCGCTTTTGTCGGATGAGTCGCACGACGCGCTCGAGGCCTATGGCGTATGGGTGGAGAAGTCGATGTACGGCCGCACCTACATGGGGGTGGAGCGCAGCACCTTCATTGTGGGCCCCGACGGCGTGCTGCAACACGCCGACTACAAGGTGAAGCCGGGCGGCGACGCCGAGAGGGTCATCGGGCTCATCGCGTAGGGCCCCCTCGCGTCGGCGATGCGGTGGGGGGCACGCGACCGCTCGTGGCACCGTATTCTTTCCTTGACCCCGAATTGGAGCGAGGTGGGGAAGTGGACGTCTTCGAGGCAATTCGCAAGCGCAAGGCCGTGCGTAGCTACACCGACAGGCCGGTGGCCGACGAGGTGCTCGACAAGGTGCTGCGCGCCGCGCTGTCGGCTCCCACGGGCAGCGGATCGCAGGCCTGGGGCCTGCTGGTGGTGCGCGACGATGCCAAGCGCCGGGAGATCGCCGACCTGATCATCGCCGGCGGCGCCACGTACTTCGCCGCCATGCGCCCCATGCGCGATGCCACGCCCGAGGAGCACGAGAAGCAATGCGTGGAGTACGCCGAGCAGATCCTGCCCACATACCGCATCGCGCCCGTGTGGGTGCTCGGCCTGCTGGTGCCGCGCAACAACTACCCCGAGGCCATGGCCGAGGGCGGATACGTGGACGATCTCCTCTCCATCGCGTTTGCCATGGAGAACCTGTTCGTGGCGGCCCGCGCCGAGGGCCTCGGCACCGTTCCCACCTCGGCATTCCAGAGGTTCGAGAAGGATCGCCTGCGGCAGATCGTGGGGCTGCCGGACGAGGTGGACCCGGTGCTCGTGACCCCGCTCGGCTACCCCGAGTCGTTCCCCGAGGGCCTTCCGCCCGCGCTCAAGCGCACCTACCGCGGCTGGAAGTCGCTGGTGCACGACGATGCGTGGGGCAACACCCGCGACTGACCGCTGATCCGAGGAGGACGCTTTCGTGGCATGGGATGACATCGCGCAGTGGCAGCCGCAGGACCTCTTTGCGTCGCTGCGCATGGGCGACAAGGTGCAGCCGGTGGACTGCCGCGAGTTCTCGTGGCGCGAGGCCGAGACCAAGGTGAAGGGGGCGACCCGCATCGACCCGATGTCGTTCACCTCCGAGATCGACTCCCTGCCCACCGACAAGGAGATCGTCTTCTACTGCGATCGCCCGGGTGAGGCCACGAGCATGAAGATCGCCCTCACGGCGTTCGACAGGGGCTACACGCGCCTGGGGGTGCTGGTGGGGGGATTCGACGCCTGGGTGGCGGCGGACTACCCCGTGGAACCCAAGGAGTAGTCCACGGGCGCCTCGGCGTCGCGAACTAGCGCTTGGGGGTCAGGCCATAGGTCTGCTCGAGCCATTGCGGCAGGATGGCCGCAATGCCGCGGATGAGCAGTTCGCGCTCCGAGACGGCCACGCGCGCGGCGACCGACAGCACGAGCTGGCCCTCGTCGCTGCGCACGCCCTTGACTCCCGAGATCATGTCGTCGGCCTCGGCCTTGTTGTAGACCATGGCGCGCGCGGCCATGGGCCAGTGGTCCTTGGTCCAGTCGATGAGCGCCTGCTCGAGGTCGCTGGGCTCGTACTCGAAGAACGCTCGCTGGAGCTCGTTGGGCGTGGGGTCGCTGTCGCGCGGCATCTGACGTCCTTTGCGGGGCCGGTTGGCGGTTCGATGGGCAGAATAACCATGTGAAGGACGCCAGCGCTACGCGACTCGGCGGCGCGCGAGGCCGCATGGTGCTGATGGCAGGGGCGCTCGCCCTCTGCGTGCTCGCCATCGTCGGCGCCAGCCTGGAATGGGGACGCCTCCTCGTGAACGGCCGCCTCGTGGAGGTGGAGGCCGGACTGTCGCTCTGGCAGGGCGTCACCGTGCTGGCGGCGGCGGCCGTCGGCGCCCTGGTGATGGCCTTCGCGGTGGCATCAGCCCGCGGTCGCGCTGCGGCGCTGGTGGCACTGGTGGCGGGCGTCGTGATCTGCATGGCATCCATCAGCGCGCTGTCGTGGTTGGTGACCCGCCCTGACGAACTCGCCGAGCAGGTGAAGGCCGCCGCCGCGGACATCCCGCTCGTGGGGTACGTGGTGCCGTCCATCGAGAGCGTCGTCGGCCCCGGTGGCTGGATCGCCCTCGCTGCGGGCACGCTGATGGCGCTGGCCGGGCTGGTAGCCGTGGTGACGTGGGCGTGGCGCGGGCGCCGCCAGGGCACGGGAGAGGCCTGATGGCATCGCGCATCGCATCGCTGCTGCCCTCGGTGACCGAGACGGTATGCGCGCTCGGCCTGCGCGACCGGCTCGTGGCGCGCAGTCACGAATGCGACTTCCCGCCCGGCCTCGGGGATGTGCCGGCCGTGACGTCCAGCAGGCTCCCCGCCGACGCGGTGACCCAGGCGCAGGTGGATGCCGCCGTCTCCGACGCCGCGCGCCAGGGCGAGGCCCTCTACGACGTGGATGCCCACCTGCTCGCCGGCCTGCGGCCCGACCTTGTGATCACCCAGTCGCTCTGCGACGTGTGCGCGGTGGCGGAAGGGGCCGTGCTGGCGGCCGTGCGGCACATCGATCCCCCGGCACGGGTGCTGTCGCTGGCGCCGGGCCGGCTCGACGAGGTGATCGCATCGGTGCAGGAGGTGGCCGATGCGGCCGGCGTGCCCGATGCCGGCCACGCCCTGGTGGCGTCGCTGCACGCGCGGCTCGACGCCGTGCGCGCACGCGTGGCGGGTCGCCCGCCGGTGCGCGTGGCGGCCGTGGAGTGGATCGACCCCCCGTGGTCGGCAGGGCACTGGGTGCCCGACCAGGTGGCTGCCGCGGGCGGGGTGGAGGTGCTGGTGGCGGCCGGGGCCCGGTCGGCCCGCGCCACCTGGGATGACGTGGCGTCAGCCCGCCCCGACGTGGTGGTGCTCATGCCGTGCGGGCTTTCCATGCCCGAGGTGCTGGACCTGGCCGACGCCGTGCCGCCCATCCCCGTCCGCGTGGCCGCCGTGGATGCATCGGGGCTCTTCAGCCGCCCCGGCCCCCGGCTGGTGGACGGCGCCGAGGTGATGGCGCGCATGCTGCACCCCCTGCCGGGCGACCCCCCCGGCGGGGAGTCGTGGGCGTGGCTCGACGGCCGCGCGGGCTAGACTCGTCCCAGCCATGAAGACCTTCATCCTCTTCGCGACGCTCAGCCCGCAGGGAATGCTGACCCTCCGCCACACGCCCGAGCGCCTGCTCGAGGTGAATCGCGAGATCGAGGACCTCGGGGGCCGCGTGCTGCAGCAGTGGGCCCTGCTGGGCTACTACGACTTCATGAGCGTCATCGAGGCCATGGATGAGATGGCCGCCGCGGACATCGCCGCCGAGCTCTCGGCCCGGGGCAGCGCCACGTTTGACACCATGACGGTGATGGACGTGGACGAGCTGTTCGCCTAGCCCACCCCGCGCGCGTCGCTAGCCGACGCGCCTCCATCTCTCGAAGTGGCACAGGGGGCACGCGGGCAGCACCAGCACGCCGTCGTTCTCTTCCGGCGAGGTGACCAGCAGGTCGCACTCGGCGCACCGGAATGATCCGGTCACCTCGTCCCCCACGTGGAGGAGGTCGGCGTCATCGACGTCCTGCGGCATCTGGTGTCCTCCCGCGCGCGGCGCGTGGGTCAGGGGAATTTCCCTCGGTGGCTAGATCGCGAGCGCGGCGACCAGGCTGGCGGCCGCGACGATGGCGAACAGCACGAGGCCGGCCGCGAGGAGGCGCGTCTCGGTGATCACGGGACGTCGCGCCTCGCCTGCGTGCGCGGGGCGCCAGTGGATGATGCGCTGCATGCGTCCCTCATGCACGGACCGCTCGCAGTACGGGCAGAAGGTGGCCGACTCGAGCAGGGGGAGCCCGCACCGGTGGCAACCGGGTACATCCGAGTGATGGTGGTGTTGGAGATCCGACTCCGCGCGCACGTAAGGCTCCTTGGGTGATCCCGTCACCGCGACGGAGGTGGAGCATACCCCCGCCGGGAGGAATTCGCGCCCCGGTGCCGACGGTGACCCGCCGAATCCGTCCGATCAGGTTGCTTCATCCCCGGTCGGCACGGCTGCATCGTCCGCCAGCATGGGGAACGCGGCCACGGCGTCGTGCGCGGTGTCCTCGCCTGCCTTCTCCGCGCGCGCGGCCCGCACCTCGGCCAGGCGCGACTCCACCTCGGCGATCTCGGGGGCGAGCGCCTCGGAGGTGAGATCACCTTCCAGGGCAAGGTCGTACGCGCGGGCGCCCAGGGCCGCCAGGGCCTGGCGGTGCCGGCGCTCGAGCACGCGCTTCTGCCCCTCGATCCGCGCGCGGTGAAGCGACCCGCGCATGTCGTGGGCCACGCGTCCCGCCGTGCTGGTGACCGATCGGATGACGGACATGCGCCCAGCGTACAGCGGCCGGTTGTGGCAGGCAGGCGCGCCAGCCGTCACGAGGCGGCACACACGGGCGCGCCCGGCGGCCTTAGCGTCGCGGCATGGCCGGGATCGCGCACAGGCGGTGGTCATCAGGGCAGGCGACGCTCGAGCACATCGGGCTGGTGCTGGTGGTCGCCCTCATGTTCGGGGCGCTCGGCACCTGGGCCGTGCGGGGCTTCCAGCCGCCCGAGGCGCCGCCGCCGGTGATCGAGCGCGTGGCGGCCCCGCTGTTCGGCGGGCTCGCCACCGGAGCGCCCGCCACGGATGGGGCGTCGGCGGGCACCGCTGCCGGTGCCGATGCCCGTACCGCTGTATCAGACGCCGTGAGCCAGGGCGGGGGCGCCGTGGCGCTCCCGGCGGGCATGCGTTCCATGGCGCGCGCCATGGAGCGCGCGGCCGGTGCCATGACCAGCGCGGCGGGCGAGGGGGAATCCGGCGTCCCTGCGCGCGGCGAGCACAGCGTGGTGCGGCGCATCTGGGATGGCGTCCTGTGGTGGGGCGCGCTCAACGTGGACGGGCAGATCGAGGCCGGCAAGGGGTTCCTCGAGCAGATCGGCGTGCGAGCCGAGGACCTGGTGAAGGACCCGGTCAAGACCGTCGAGGGCGCCATCGATCGGCTCTCGCGGCCGCCGGTCACGAGCACCGCTGATCGCGTGGCCAACATCGTGCGGGCGCTGTCGGGCATCGGCGACCGGCCGTTTCGCGAGTCGTTCCTCGGCATCTCGCGCGACCTCGGCGGGCTCGGCGCCGACTGGCTCATCGCGAAGTTCGCCCGGGGCGCGGGAGAGGTGCTCGGGGAGTTGCTGGGCGGGTGAAAACCATCGGAGCAAGGGGGTTGGACGTGATTGATGTGCTTTCGGCGCGCGTGCACGCATGGGCGGTGCACGCCTGGTGGCGGACGCGGGATGCCCGCGGGCAGGGCACGGTGGAGTACGTGGGGATGGTGGTGATGGTGACGCTGCTGGTGGCCGCGGTGGCCGTGGCGGCGAAGGGCTGGGCGCCGGATATCGGCAACGCCCTGAAGAAGGCGCTCACCGGCGCGATGAACCACCTCACGGACGGCTTCGGATGATCGCGGGGCGCCGCGGTGGCACCCCGGGGCCCGTGGCCCCTACGGGATGATCACCGCGGCGCCCTCCACCTCACCGGTCGCGATGCGCTGCAGGGCGCGATTGGCATCGGGCAGGGCATGCTCCTCCACGGTGGTGACCACGGGTATCGTCGCCGCGAGGTCGAGGTAGTCGAGGGCGTCCTGCCGCGTGACGTTGGCCACCGACCGGATGGAGCGCTCCCACCAGAGATCGGAGTAGTCCATCTCGGGCAGGCGGTCGAGATGGATGGCGTTGATGGCCACGGTACCGCCGCGGTCGAGCGCGCGCACGGCGTGGACCACCACCTCTCCCGCTGGCGCGAACGTGACCGCCAGGTCGAGCGCGAACGGCGGCGGCTCGTGGTACCCGCCGGCCCAGTCGGCGCCCATTGACAGCGCCCGCGCCTGCTCGGCGCCGGATCGCGTGGCCACGGCGATGCGGCATCCCATGTGACGGGCCACCTGGATGGCCTGCAGGGCGCTGGCGCCGAAGCCGAAGAGGCCCACGCGCGCGCCGGGTGTGATGCCGGCCACCCGCAGCGCCCGGAACCCGATGACCCCGCCGCACAGCAGCGGGGCGAGGTCGCGGTCGGCGGGCCCCTCGGGCAGGGGCACCACCACGTCGGCGCGTGCCGACACCAGCTCCGCGAACCCTCCGTGGCGGTCCCAGCCGGTGAACGTCGCCTGCTGGCAGAGGTTCTCGCGCCCCGACGCACAGAACGCGCACTCGCCGCAGGTACCCGCGAGCCATGTGAGACCCGCGCGATCGCCCTCGGTCCAGTCGTCCACCCCCGGCCCGACTGCCTCGATGCGCCCTGCCACCTGATGCCCGGGGATTATCGGTGGCATGCGCAGCCCAAGGTCGCCCTCGCAGATCTGCAGGTCGGTGCGGCACGCCGCGCACGCGCCCACGCGGATCAGCACCTCGCCCGGCCCTGGCACCGGGTCGGGGAAGGCCGCGAAGCGCAGGGGCTGGGCGTGGATGCTCGAGCTCGCCGTCAGCACCATCGCGCGCATATGCTCAGAGCGTGGCACGAATCGAGGTGATCCGCGCGCCCGATGCCCCGCTGGGCGCGGGCGACCCCACGCGCCGCCATGCGCTGCGCGTCGGGGACCTGCAGGTGCTGCCCGGGCTCACGCGTCCCGAGGCCGAGTCGGCAGCGGCATGGATGCCCTCGGTGCCCGAGGCCGATCGGCACCTGGCCCTTGCCGAGGTGGCCCTGCCCGTGCTGCTCAGTGATGGCGCGGGGCCCTACCTGCTGGGTTCCGACGGTGCCCTCGTGCTGGTGCTGGGCGCCCACCCGTGCATGCCGCACGCGCACCTGGCAATGGGCGCGCCATTACCCCTGCATGCGGTGGGGGTGGTGTGTTCGAGGCCTGTGGGCGGGTGGATCTGGTTGGCCCGGGCGCAGGTGCCCGACCACCAGCGCGTCGCCGCGCTCGACGGGCTCGAGGCCGTGGCCGATGCCACGGGGCTCGGCGCCTGGGCCGCGGAGTGGGCCGGGGTCATCCCTGCGAATGGCTTGTGAGCGGTTACGTGATCCGCTTCATGGCGGTGAACCCCGACGACCTCGACGCCGCTGCGGCGCAGCGCATCGAGGGCGCCGCGCAGGTGATTCCGGGCACGCGCCTGCGCGGCCGCGTGCTGGTGGACCCCCTCACGCGCCGCATCGAGGCCGATTTCGCCATCGAGGTGGCGCAGGCCATGGCCGAGGCCGCGCGTGATGGCGGCAGGCCGGCCACGGAGATCCTGCTGGCCGCGCGCATGCTCGAGGCCCGGCTCGTGGAGGGAAGCGCGCGCATGGGGGACCCCCACAGCACGGACTGACCCCGGGGGCGGCGGTGCATTCCGGCATGCGCACGCACCTCAAAGCACCGTTCTCCACCACAGGTGCGCCGCCGCGCGTCACAATCCCGGTGTGAGTCCGAGTGCGACGACCGTCATGTGGTTTCGTCGCGACCTGCGCGTGGACGACCATCCCGCGCTCGCCGCCGCCGCCGCGCGCGGTGAGGTGGTAGCCCTGTGGGTGGCCGACCCGGCGCTGCTGGGCGCCCCGCACCATCGAGCGCCCATGCGCCTGAGGTTCCTTCGCGCCTGCCTCGAGGCCGTCGACGCGGCGCTGGCCGATCGGGGCATCGGCCTGGTGGTGCGCGCGGGTGATCCCGCCGACGTGGTGCCGGCCGTCGCCCGCGAGGCCGGTGCCGACGTGGTGATGGTCACCGCGGATGTCACCCCCTACTCGCGCCGCCGCGACGCCGCCGTGGCCGACGCCCTCGGCGCCGGCGGCATTGAGCTGGAGGCGGTCGGCGGCCCGTGGCGGGTGGAGCCGCACGACCTCGCCGGATCGAAGGGCGAGGGCTACCTGGTGTTCACCCCATTCTGGAAGGCCTGGGACCAGGTGCCCGTGGACGCCCGCATCCCACCGCCCGCGGCGCTGGCCGGCCCCGCACTGGCCTCGGAGGGGCTCGGCATGCTGCCCGATGGCGACCCTCCGCTGGCGGCGGGTCCCGACGCGGCGCGGGCCCGCCTGGAGCAGTTCATCCGCAGCGGTGCCGTGGACCGCTACGGCGACGCACGGGACATGCTCGCCGACGATGGCACCTCGCACCTCTCGGCCGACCTGCGCATGGGGGTCATCTCGCCGTCGCAGGTGGGTCGCGCCATCGGCGCCGAGACGCGCCTGAAGGCGACGCGCGTGCCGTTCTGGCGGCAGCTCGCGTGGCGCGACTTCTACGCGCACCACATGGCCCGACACCCCGAGGTGGCCGACGGGGCGCTGAAGCCCGCCTACCGCGTGATGGAGTGGGACGACGACCCCGCACTGCTGGCCGCGTGGCGCGAGGGGCGCACGGGGTTCCCCCTGTGCGACGCCGGCATGCGCCAGATGCGCGCCACCGGCTGGATGCACAACCGCGCGCGCATGGTGGCCGCGAGCGTGCTGGTGAAGGACCTGCTCGTGGACTGGCGCCACGGCGAGGCCGAGTTCATGCGTCGCCTCGTGGACGGTGACCCCGCCAACAACAACGGCGGCTGGCAGTGGACCGCCGGCACGGGCACGGATGCCGCGCCGTACTTCCGTGTGTTCAACCCCGTGCTGCAGGCCAAGCGATTCGACCCCACCGGCGCGTACGTGCGTCGCTGGATTCCCGAGCTCGAGAATGTTCCCGACCGCTTCATCCATGAGCCCTGGCGCATGGATGACGCAACCCAGGAGGAGGCTCGCTGCATGATCGGCCGCGACTACCCGGCCCCGGTGGTGGATCATGCGATCCGGCGCCATGAGGCCATCGCCCGCTACAAGGATGCCGACGCCCGCCATGCGGCGCGACTGGAGGCCGCGGCATGAGCCGGCGCGTGCTCGTCACCGGCGCCACCGGGTACGTGGGCGGCAGGCTGCTGCACCGCCTCGAGCGGCGCGGCGACGACATCACCTGCCTGGCGCGCACCCCGGATAACCTCGAGGCGCGGTGCCTGCCCACCACGCGCATCGTGAAGGGCGACGTGACCTCGGGCGAGGGCCTCGACGAGGCCATGGCCGGCGTGGAGGTGGCGTACTTCCTCGTGCACTCGATGGGGGCGGCGGGCAACTACCACCGCGCCGAGCGCGAGTCGGCCCGCAACTTCGCCGCCGCCGCCGAGCGCGCGGGGGTGAAGCGCATCGTGTACCTGGGAGCGCTGGGGCGGGGCAAGCACAGGTCGAAGCACCTCGAGAGCCGTCAGGAGGTCGGGCGCATCCTGCGGTCGGGCTCGGTGCCCACCATCGAGTTCCGCTCATCGGTGATCATCGGATCGGGCAGCCTGTCCTTCGAGATGGTGCGCGCCCTCGTGGACCGCCTGCCGCTCATGGTGTGGCCCAAGTGGGTAGATACGCCGACGCAGCCCATCGGGGTAGAGGACGTGATCGACTACCTCGCGGAGGCCTCGGAGATCCCGCTTGAGGAGAGCGTGGTCGTGGAGATCGGCGGCACCGACCAGGTGTCGTATGGACAGCTGCTCATCGAGTACGGACGCGCGCGAGGACTGAGGCGCTTCTTCATCCGCGTGCCGGTGCTCACCCCACGGTTGTCGAGCCTGTGGCTGGGGCTCGTGACGCCTGTCTACGCGCGCGTGGGTCGCCAGCTGGTGGACGGCCTGCGTGCCGAGACCATCGTGACCAACGACACCGCCGAGCGGCTGTTCTCGGTGCGGCCCATGGGCATGCGCGAGCAGATCGACCGGGCGCTGGCCAACGAGGACCGGGAGTTCGCAGAGACCAAGTGGTCGGATGCCGTGTCGTCGCGCGGTCAGTCGCGCATGCGCTGGGGCGGTGCCCGCAAGGGCACGCGGCTGGTGGACTCGCGCTCGGCATTCGTGCCGGTGCCCGCCGAGGTGGCATTCCGTCCCATCCAGCGCATCGGCGGGGACAACGGCTGGTACCACGCCGACTGGATGTGGGACGTTCGCGGGGCCGTCGACCTGCCCTTCGGGGGAGCGGGAACCCGGCGTGGGCGACGTGACCCGGACCACGTGGTGGTGGGGGACACCGTGGACTTCTGGCGCGTGGAGGAGGTTGAGCCCAGCCACCTGCTGAGGATGAAGGCCGAGATGGCCCTGCCCGGGCGCGCGTGGCTGCAGTACGAGGTGCGCGAGGTGCCATCGGGCTCGATGATCCACCAGACGGCGCTCTTCGACCCGGTCGGCCTGCTCGGCCGGGCGTACTGGTATGCCATGTGGCCATTCCACCAGTACGTGTTCGGCGGCACCCTGCGCAGCATCTGCCGCCTCGCTCGCGAGGAGGATCACGCGGCGCGTCACGAGGTCGCGGCCGCCCGTTGAGGATCGCCGTCATCGGTGCGGGAATCGCCGGCCTGGTGGCGGCGCGCGACCTGGTGGACGCCGGTCACGAGGTGGTGGTGTTCGAGAAGAGCCGCGGGCTGGGCGGCCGCATGGCAGCCCGTCGCGCCGAGGGCGACGCGGTAGTGGATCACGGCCTGCCGGTGCTCGACGTGCCGAGGGGTGGCGTGTTGGCCGGTTTCGTGGTGGACCTCGCGACCGACGACCTGGTGGATGTGACGGCCCCGGGCGAGCCGGTGCCGGGCAGGTCCAGCGATGGCGCCCCGCAACTCGCGTGGGTGTCCGGCATGACGCGCCTGCCCAAGGCCATGGCCCACGGGCTCGAGGTGGTGGGCGCCACGCGCGTGGCGGCGATTCGCGCCGATGGCGACATGCTCGAGGTCGCCCAGGACCAGGGCAACACGCTCGGCACATACGACTGGGTGGTGGTCACCGCCCCCGGCGCGCAGGCTGCCGACCTGCTCGACCACAGCCCGCGTGGCGCCGTGCGCGCGGCAGACATGCGCGCGGTGCCCTACGACATGGCCGTCATGGTGCTGGCCGGCGTGGCCGTTGGTCCACCCGAGTGGTTCGCGCACCACCCGCTCACCGGGCCCATCGCATACATCACCAACGAGGCCGCGAAGGATCGCCCGCCGGTGGACGGCGTGGCATCGTTCGTGGTCCGCCTCGGCAGCGACGTGAGCGAGGACCTCGTGGAGGCATCCGACGCGGCGGTGCTCGCCGAGGCGCTGCCCGCCCTGGCGAAGGTGCTCGGAAAGCCCGCCGCCAAGCCTGACTGGACCGAGGTGAAGCGCTGGCGCTATTCCACCACGCGCGATCGCCTCGACCAGCAGGCGCTCAACCCCGAGGGCACCCGCGTGCTGGTGGCGGGGGACGCAGTGGCCGCGGGCCCGCGCATGGAGGACGTCGCGGCCACCGGTCGGTGGGCCGCCCGCCGCATCCTGGGCTCCTAGGCCTGCTCGTCCTCCGGGACGACCTCCACCTCGGCCACCTCGATCACCTCATCCACCTCCACCGCGCCGTCGGCGGCCTCGGTGATGTCCACGGTGTCTGCGACCTCCACGATGTCGATGCCCTCCCGGGTGACCACGGCCTGCATCACATCGACCGTATCGGTCACCTCGATACCCTCGTCGGTCTCGACGACGGTGACCACCTCGGTGACATCCGTGATGATCGTGGCGTCTGGGGTCTCGGTGACCTCGATGGCCTCGTCCACCTCGACCTCGGCGACGATCACCTCGGGGCCGGCACCCGCGGGCACCGCGACGTCCTTCTTCCTGCGCGGGGTCGGGGCCCGCTTGGGCTTCGGCGGCTCGGCGGGAACCGCGCGGCTGGCCTCGCGGCGGGCCAGCATGTCGCGTGCCTCGCGCAGTTTGCGCACGCGCTTGCGGCTTTCCACGGCACGGGCCTGGGCCGCGGCCTTGCCCTCGAGCGCCGCGTCGTACTCGGCGCGGATCTCCGGATCGTTCACCAGGGCGCGCTCGGCCCATGCGAGCCAGTGCAGCTCGGCCTCGCGGTCGCGGTGCTTCATGGGGGTCTCCTCGACCCACTCGGTGCGACGCGCGATGGCAGCCCGGATATCGTCGTCGCCGGCGTCCCGGGGGACATCAAGCATCTCGTAGAGATCACGCTCCATGAGCGCCTGCAGCAGCGCTGCGCGCTTGGGGTCAATCGTTGCCATGCTCGCTCCTAGACCCTCGTCGTGGACGACACGCTAGCGGCTGGGGCCGTGCCGATCACGACGCGCGCGCCCTTCGTGGCGATGGCCGCGCCGGCGAGGCACGCGGCCGGGGCGCGACGGGTGGTGCTGATGGTCCATGCCACGGTGTGGTGTCCCCCGGTCGATTCCGGGGCGGCATGCTAGGTGAGCCGACCGGCGGCGGGTCCGGCTCCGGGCGGAACGTCCCGGCCGGAGCATTGCCGCCGTGGCCGGTTTCAGCCGCGCGGCAGCATCACGGCGAGCCACGCCGTGCCGAGTGCCACCAGCACCGCCACGGCGATGGTGACGCCCTGGAATGACAGCGCCAGGTGCAGGCCGCCGCCGACGAGGGGTCCGAGCGTGTACCCGGCCGAGTACACCACCACCATCGCGGCGGCGCTGAGGCCATACGACCCGGCATGGCCCATCTCGTCGACGGCCTCCGTGAACAGCGGCCCGGCGGGTGCCGCCAGGATCGCCGCGCCGCCGAGGCATGTCGCGAAGGCCAGCGTCACCCACCACGGTGGTCCGAGCGCCACGAATGGCAGCGCCACCGCGGTGATGACGCCGCCCACCACGAGGGGCAGGCGGCGCCCGGCGCGGTCGGACCACCACCCGCCCAGCGGCGAGCCCAGGAACAACGTGGCGGTGCCGAGCGCCAGCACCAGCCCGATGCCGCTGGCCGACAGGCCGAGGCGATCGGACAGGTCGAGCGGCAGCAGGGGTTCGAGCATGGCCTCCACGATCGCGAGCAGGATCAGCGCCAGCGCACCCGCCCGGGCGCCGCGCGATCGGACAACGCTTCGCAGACCCGCGAGCACCGACGGCACGGTGGTGGATTGCCGGGCGGTCTCGGGCACGAGCGCCACACACGCGGCGAGCAGCAGTGGGACGATGGAGATGACGAGGAAGGTCTCGCGCACGCCGACGGCGTCGATGAGCAGGCCCGAGAGCAGCGGGCCGAGCAAGCCGACGCCGCCGCCGGCGGTCTCGGCCAGGCCCAGGCGGAAGCCCAGTTGGCTGGTGGGGTAGACGTCGCTCACGGCCGCCAGTGCACCGGTCCATGTGAGCGCGGCGGCACCGCCCTGCACCGCGCGCGCGATGGCCAGCGTGACCGGCTCGGTGGTGAAGGCGAAGGCCACGCCCGAGACGGCCAGCAGCACCGCCCCCGCGGCCAGGGCCTTGCGCCGGCCCGCACGGTCGACCCACCGCGGCAGCAATAGCGCCACGGTGAGCTGCGCCACCGGGAAGGCCGCGAAGATCAAGGCCACCGTGGTATCGGAAAGCCCTAGCTCGCGCTGGTAGATCGGAAGCGCCGGAACGATGGCGCTGAACATGAGGGTGTCCACGGCGATGGCCGCGGTGGCGAGGGCGAAGACCCGAGTTCGCGAGGGGTGCGCTGCGCGCCGGCTCACGCGGGCAACGCTACGCGCTGCACGTGCCGAAGGCGCGGCCGTGACGCCGCGCACCTGTCACCATGCCCTCATGCCAGGAAGCCTCGTGATGACCCCGCCCGACCCGCCGCTGCGCGATCCCACGGTGATCGCCGCGTTTCGCGGGTGGAACGATGCTGCGAGCGCGGCGTCCACCACCATCGCCACCATCGCCGCACAGCGGCACGCCGACCAGATCGGCACGGTGGACCCGGAGGAGTTCTACGACTTCCAGGTGACCCGACCGATCATCGACCTCACCGGCGATGACCCCGGCCTCACGTGGCCCGAGGTGGAGATCATGGCGGCGCGCTGCCCTGACGCCGACCGCGACCTTGTGCTGGTGGTGGGTGGCGAGCCGTCCATGCGATGGCCCACCTTCTGCCGCCTGCTGCTGGACGCCGTGGAGGCCCTGGGCGCCCGCCGGTTCGTCACCTTGGGCGCCCTGCTTGCCGACGTGCCGCACACGCGCGACGTGGCCCTTACGGTGATGACCACCCAGGAGGGCTTGGTGGAGGGCATGGACACGCGTCCGCCGGGCTACCGCGGCCCCACGGGCATCGTGGGCGTCTTGCACCTGCTGGCCGCCGATCGCGGGCTCGAGGCCGTGTCGCTGTGGGCGCCCACCTCGCACTACGCCGCCGGCATGGTGAACCACAAGGCCGAGCTGGCGCTGATCGAGGGCGTCGCCGCGGTGACCGGCGTGCCCATCGACACCACGGCCGTCCGCGCCAACGCGCGCGAGTTCGAGGAGCAGGTGGACCAGGTGGTGGCGGGCGACCCGCGCCTTCAGCAGCTGGTGGAGCAGCTCGAGCAGGCGACTGACGAGGACGGGCCGGTGGAGTTCGAGGAGGACGACCTGCCCTCCGGCGACGACCTCGTCGCGGAGCTCGAGCGGTTCCTGCGCGAGCGCCAGGATCCGCCCCCGCCCCAGGGCATCTAGAACTCCCCGCGGCTCACGCAGGCGTTCCACAGCGCGCAGTCGCCGCACCGCGGCCTGCGCGCGGGGCAGACCTCGCGCCCGTGCATGATGAGCCTGAGGCCGGTGTCGGCCCACATGTCGCGTGGCCACACCTCCTTGAGGTCGGCCTCCACCCTCACGGGGTCATCCGAGTCGGTGAGGCCCAGGCGCCGTGCGAGGCGCAGCACGTGAGTGTCGACCGCGATGGCGGGTTCGTCGTACCAGTGGCCCAGCAGCACGCTGGCGGTCTTGCGCCCCACGCCGGGGAGGGTGACCAGCTCGCCCATGGTCGCGGGCATCTCGCCCCCGAAGCGCTCCTCGATTGCCGTTGCCATGCCGATCAGCGACTTCGCCTTCGCGTGGAAGAACCCGGTGGGGCGGATGATCTCCTCGACGTCGGCGATGTCGGCCGACGCGAGGTCGGCGGGCGTGGGGTAGCGGGCGAACAGCGGCGGCGTGACCGTGTTCACCATCTTGTCGGTGCACTGCGCCGAGAGGATCGTTGCCGTGAGCAGCTCGAACTCGTTGCGATGATCGAGCGGCACCGGCACCACGGGGCGATCCTCGGCGAGGATCTCCGCCACGGCCCTGCCGCGCCCCCTGCGTGATCTCGGGCGTCGTTCGCGCGCCGGTCTCTCGGCGCGGGTGGCCACGCGCTAGACGCCCATCACGGCCGCGATGGGCTGGTCCTCGATCGCCTGCTCCAGCCTTGCGTGGTCGTCGATGGTCTGCGTTGTGTAGTCCTGCGCGAAGTCGGCCATGGCGTCGTCGAACTGCGTGCCGGTGCCGAGGTAGCCGGCGATCACGCCGGCATCTCCCGACCGGGCGTGGGCTTGGGCGAGCGTGCCTCCGCAGAGGCCGGCGTAGTCGGCGAGGATGCCCGCCGACATCGCGGCCACGTCAGCCGACCCCTTCATGTCGCGCAGCTGACGCACGTAGAACTGCTTCCGGTTGATGCCGGTATACCACCCCAGGAAGATGTCGCTGGCCGCCTGCATGAGGCGCTGG
>VGCE01000012.1 GCA_016870155.1 Actinomycetota bacterium
CGCACCGGCAGCGCATCTCCCCAGCCGCGCTGGCGATCGCCACCCGCGGTGCGGGCATCGAGTGATCCGGGCAACACGCCCATCAGCGGCGTGGTGCGCAGTGACATGACACGGAACCCCGCGAGCGCCAGCACCCATCGCAGCGAGTCGCGGTCGTAGTGCACAAGGTGCCGGGGCAACTCGAGCCCGTCCCATGCGCCACGCGTGGCGCGCGCCGCGAGCGATCGGATATTGGGGACGCCCACGATCAGGCGACCTCCCGGGGCGAGCAGCCCACGGATGACGCCGAGGGTGGCCAGCGGATCCGGCACGTGCTCGAGCACCTGTGACATGCGGATCACGTCCCAGGGGCCGTCGGGCAGCGATCCGTC
Organism: Actinomycetota bacterium; assembly: GCA_016870155.1. Lineage (GTDB taxonomy): Bacteria > Actinomycetota > Thermoleophilia > Miltoncostaeales > Miltoncostaeaceae > SYFI01. The sequence goes on from VGCE01000012.1 coordinate 372, forward strand.
GTGCACAAGGGCGTCGAGCGAGCCCTGCAGCACCCAGGTGTTGCCCCGCTCGCGTGCGACCTCCACGGCGCGTGCAGAGGGATCCACCCCCCAGGCCTCGTGCCCGGCGTCTCGGAATGCCAAGACGGCGCCGCCGGTGCCTGCGCCCACGTCGAGCACCCGCATGCCGGGCCGCATGGGCCCGCCGGTCTCGGCCTCGGGGATCGTCACCCCCAATGCTCGGGCCACCGGGCCGGGGGCCGTGCCCGCGCGCTGCAGCGCCAGGCGCGATGCCCGGGCGGTCACCGACTCGCCGGCGGCGTGCTGGGGGTACTCATCCGGGTACCAGGCGCCGGGGTCGTCGGGCCACGGATCGGTGCGGCACAGGCGGCACGAGGTGCACTCCACCACGCGGAACTCCCCGGGCATGCCCCGGCGGTGATCGCGGGCGCAGAGCACCTCGCGGCCACCGGTGGATGCGCAGATGGGGCAGGCCGATGGATGGGTGGCGAGGGATCCCGGCACGCACGAGAGGATAGGGGCCCGAAACCAGTAGCCTTGCGGGGACGTGACCGCTCTTCCGGACCCCAAGGACGTGCTCCCCCACCGGGATCCGTTCCTCTTCATCGACGAGGTGCTGGAACTGGTTCCCGGCGAGTCGGCGCGGGCGAGGTGGACCCTTCGCCCCGACACCCCGTTCCTGGCTGGCCACTTCCCCGGCGAGCCCATCATGCCGGGGGTCATCATCGTCGAGGCGCTGGCCCAGACGGGCGCGCTCGCGGCGCTGTCCACCGACGACGGAAAGGGCAAGCTGGCCCTGTTCGCCGGCGTGGACAAGTGCCGGTTCAAGCGGCCGGTGCGTCCCGGCGACACCCTGGAGTTCGAGACACGGGTCACCCGCGTGCGCGGGCCGATCGGCGAGGCCGAGGCCGTGGCGAAGGTGGGCGACCAGGTGGCGTGCCAGGCCACGCTGAAGTTCGCGATCGTCGACCGCGACCAACTGGAGGGCTCGTGAGCCTGGTGGCGGCCACGGGCCGCAGCCGCCCGCGCGCGCGGCTCACGGGCGTGGGCACCTACCTGCCAGAGCGCGTGCTCACCAACGCGGAGCTCGAGGAGATGGTGGACACCAGCGACGAGTGGATCATGTCGCGCACGGGCATCCGCCAGCGCCACATCGCCGCTGACGACTTGGCCACCACCGACCTGGCCGCCGAGGCCGTGAACGACCTGCTCTCGCGCACCGGCACCGACCCCGCGAGCGTTGACCTGCTCATCGTGGCCACCACCACGCCCGACTACGTGTTCCCGCCCTGCGCGCCCATGGTGGGCACCACGTGCGGCATGGACCACGTGGCCGCCTACGACACCAACGCTGTGTGCTCGGGGTTCATGTACGGCATCGCCCAGGCCACCGGCATGATCGAGAGCGGCATCGCCCGCCGCGCCGTGGTGGTGGGGGCCGAGACCCTGTCGCGCATCATCGACTGGAACGACCGCGCCACCTGCGTGCTGTTCGCCGACGGCGCAGGCGCCGTGATGCTCGAGGCCGACGATGGCGAGCAGGGCAGCGGAGTGATGGGCGTGGAGCTGGGGTCGGATGGCAGCAGCCCGGCCGACCTCTGGGTTCCGGCGGGCGGCACGCGTACGCCCCGCACCGACGCCACCCCGCACGCCGACACCTGCATCCAGATGAACGGCCGCGAGGTGTTCCGGTTCGCCACGCGAATCCTCGTGGAGAGCAGCCAGCGCCTGCTCGACGAGGCCGGCATGACCATGGACGACGTCGACCTGCTCGTGGCCCACCAGGCCAACGAGCGAATCCTCGACCACGCGTCCGAGCGCATGGGGATCGCGCGCGAGAAGGTGGTGATGAACCTCGACCGCGTGGGAAACACCTCATCGGCCAGCATCCCGCTGGCCATGGCCGATGCCCGCGATCGGGGGCTGCTCGAGGAGGGCGCGGTGGTGCTGATGGTCGGGTTCGGCGCGGGGCTCACGTGGGGCAGCGTGCTGGTGCGCTGGGAGCCGCGCGCATGATCGCCCTGCTCTTCCCGGGCCAAGGTGCCCAGCAGGTGGGCATGGGCCGCGACCTGGCCGAGGCCTTCCCCGCGGCCGCCGACACCTTCGCCGAGGCCAACGATGCCCTGGGCTACGACATCACGAGGATCATCTTCGAGGGGCCGGAAGACGACCTGGTGCGCACCGACGTGTGCCAACCGGCGATCCTGGCGATGAGCGTGGCCTGCCTGCGCGTGGCCACCGACCACGGCCTGCGCGCGGACCTGGCCCTGGGCCACTCGCTGGGCGAGTTCTCGGCGCTGGTGGCCTGCAGATCGATCGGCTTCGGCGACGCCCTGCGCCTTGTGGGCGAGCGCGGCGCCGCCATGCAGGCGGCGGGCGAGGCCCGCCCCGGCACCATGGCGGCGATCCTCGGGCTCTCCGACGGCGAGGCCGAGTCGCTGTGCGCCGAGGCCGGCGAGGTGTGGCCCGCCAACTACAACTGCCCTGGTCAGGTGGTGGCGTCGGGCAGCGTGGAGGGCATCGAGCGGCTGCTGGGCATCACCACCGAACGCGGCATCAAGGCCACCCAACTCAAGGTGGGCGGCGCGTTCCACAGCCCGCTGATGGAGCCGGCGTCCGAGCGCCTGGCCCCGGCGCTCGAGGCCTGGGACCCCCAGCCGCCCACTCCCGAGTTCCTCAGCACCACCACCGCGCAGGTGGAGCCGGCCGATCGCATGCGTCCGGTGCTGCTCGACCAGCTCACCTCGCCCGTGAGGTTCGGCCACGCGGTGGAGACCGCCGTGGCCATGGGCGCGGACACCTTCGTCGAGCTCGGCCCCGGTCGCGTGCTGTCGGGGCTGGTGAAGCGCATCAAGCGCGACGCCACGCTGCATCAGGTGTCGGGCCCCGAGGGCCTCGAGAGCCTGGCCGAGGTGATGGCATGAGCACCGCTTTGGTCACCGGTGCGAGCCGTGGCATCGGCGCGGCGTGCGCGGTGGCGCTGGCCCACGGCGGCCACGACGTGGCCGTGGGCTACGTGAACGACCTCGCGGGTGCCCAGGCCACGGCCACCGCGGTGGAGGCCGTGGGCACGAAGGCCGCTGTGGTGCAGGGCGACATCTCCGATTCCGCCGCCGCCGGGGCCGTGGTGAGCGCTGCCGAGGACGCCTTGGGCCCGCTGGGCGCGCTGGTGCTGAACGCCGGCATCACCCGCGACGGCCTGATGATGCGCATGAGCGACGACGACTGGCAGGCGGTGATCGACACCAACCTGTCGGGATCGTTCTACTGCGCCAAGGCGGCTCTTCGCGGCATGATGAAGCGCCGCGCCGGATCGATCGTGGTGGTCTCGTCGGTGGTGGGTCTCATGGGCAATGCCGGGCAGGTGAATTACGCTGCCGCGAAGGCGGGCCTCATCGGCATGATGAAGTCGCTGGCCAGGGAGGCCGGCTCGCGCGGGGTGAGGGCCAACGCCATCGCCCCGGGGTACATCAGCACCGACATGACAGACGCGCTGTCGGACGACATCAAGGAGCAGTTGATCGGCCACACCCCGCTGGGGCGCCTTGGCACGCCGGACGACGTCGCGGGACTCGTGGCGTTCCTGTGCTCGGACGTGGCTGCCTTCATCACCGGGACGGTCATCCCGGTGGACGGCGGCCTGGGGATGTAGGCGGGAGGGGTCATGCCTAGCACCCTGATCGACGCAAACGGGCTCCGGCGCGTGGTGATCACCGGCATCGGCCTGGTGTCGCCGCTCGGCCTGGGGCGCGACGACGCCTGGGCGGCGGCGAAGGCCGGCACGTCCACGGCCGCGCCCATCCGGCAGTTCGACCCCTCCGACTGCGACACGCACTTCGCGTGCGAGGTGCCCGAGGCCTTCGACATCGAGCAGTTCCTCGAGCGCAAGACCGCCCGCCGGATGGACCGCTTCTCGCACCTGGGCGTGGCTGCCGCGATGCTGGGCTACGAGGACTCGGGGATCAAGGGCTCGGTCAGCCCCGAGCGCATGGGCGTGCTCATCGGATCGGGGATCGGCGGTATCCAGACGTGGCACGAGCAGACCGTGCGCCTGCGCGATCTCGGCCCCACGCGCGTGAGCCCGCTATTCATCCCCACGATCATCGCCAACATGGGCGCGGCGCAATCTTCGATGGAACTGGGCCTGCAGGGCCCGCTCTCGTGCAGCACTACCGCCTGCGCGTCGGCGAACCACGCCATCGGCGATGCCTTCGATCACATCCGCCTGGGCCGCGCCGACGCCATGATCGCCGGTGGCACCGAGGGCGCCGTGGCGCTGGTGGGCATCGCGGGCTTCAACGCCATGAAGGCCCTCTCCACCCGCAACGACGACCCCGGCACCGCCAGTCGCCCCTTCGACATCGGGCGCGACGGATTCGTCATGGGCGAGGCCGGCGCCGTGCTGGTGCTCGAGGAACTCGGCCACGCCATCGACCGCGGCGCCGACATCGTCTGCGAGTTGGCGGGCTATGGCCTGTCGGGAGATGCCCACCACATCACCGAGCCCGACCCCACCGCCGTGGGGCCGGCCCTCGCCATGAGCATGGCGCTGGCCGACGCCGGCATCGACCCCTCGGAGGTGGACTACGTGAACGCCCACGGCACGTCCACCCCGGTGGGCGACCCGTCGGAGATCCGGGTGATCAAGCGGGCGCTAGGTGACGATGCGGCCGCGCGCACCATGGTGAGCAGCACCAAGTCGATGCACGGCCACACCCTCGGTGCCGCCGGCGGGCTGGAGGCCGCGCTCACCGCGCTGGCCGTGCGCCACGGCGTGGTGCCACCCACGATCAACGTGAGCGAGCTCGACCCGGGGTGCGCGGGCGTGGACCATGTGCTGGGCGAGTCGCGCGAGGCCGACGTGCGCGTGGCGTTGTCGAACGTGTTCGGCTTCGGCGGCCACAACGCCACGCTGGCGTTCCGCCGCATGGAGGACTGATGGCGAAGTCGGCGGGGCACGCCGGGGGCCACTACCCGAGCCGGCTGCGCGTGGCGCTCACGCCGGTCCGCGACGCGTGGTTCCGCATCGCCACCAAGGCGTACGGCCCGGGCACCAGGACCCGCCCATGGACCTGGATCGGCGACGAGCGCATCGCCATCGGCAGCGTGCCCACGCCAGAGAGCCTGCAGGTGCTGGCCCGTGAGGGCGTCACCCACGTGGTCAACTGCCGCGCGGGCCTGCAGACTCGCTTCAGCCAGGACCTCTCGGCCGAGCGCGCGGTGTTCGGCGACCGCAACGTGGCGGTGGCCCCTATGTGGGATCACGGCCGCCACCAGTCGCCCGAGAAGTGGGCACGCGCGGCGGAGATCGCCGCGGGGTGGCTCGAGGACAACCCCAACGCCCGGGTGCTCATCCACTGCCAGCGCGGTCGGCGCCGGTCGCTGTTCGTGGCCTACGCGGTGCTGCGCCTGCGCGGGCGCTCGCCCGAGGTGGCCGCGCGCGATCTGCTCGAGCACCGCCACGAGGCGCGCCTGGTGCCCATCTACCGCAAGGCGGTGGAGGACTGGCTGGCCACCGGGGTCAAGCCCATCCACCAGGCCGACCTGGACGCCGTACGATGACGGCCACGCCATGAGTCGCGTCGGACGCAACATCCACGTGTCGGTGGACCGCCTGCGCCAGCTCGCCCAGCGCGAGGGCCGCCCGCGGCGCATCAAGGCCGATGCCGGCACCTGCCCCAAGTGCGACAGCCACTACTCGGCTGACGAGATGCAGCGCAACATGCGGGTGTGCCCGGCGTGCGGCCACCACTTCGCGGTGACGGCCCGCGAGCGCATGGAGCAGCTGGGCGAGCCCGGTGGCTATGTGGAGCTCTGGTCCGAGCTGAGGGCATCCGACCCGCTGCAGTTCACCGACCTCAAGCCCTATACCGAGCGCATCGTGGAGGCCGAGAAGTCGACGGGCATGGGCGAGGCCATCGTGTGCGCCGAGCTCGAGGTGCGCCACCAGCCGGCCGTGGCCGCGGTGATGGACTTCTCGTTCATGGGCGGCAGCATGGGCGCGGTGGTGGGCGAGAAGTTCGCGCGCGCCTGCGACTACGCGGCGCAGAAAGGCCTGCCGCTCATCATCGTGTCGGCGTCGGGTGGCGCGCGCATGCAGGAGGGCACCCTGGCGCTGATGCAGATGGCCAAGACGGTCATCGCCCTCGACGCCCTGGCCGAGGCCCGCGTGCCGGTGGTGGTGGTGCTGGCCCACCCCACCACGGGAGGCGTGTGGGCATCGTTCGCATCGCTGGGTGACGTCACCTATGCCGAGCCCGGCGCGCTCATCGCCTTCAGCGGCCCGCGCGTGATCGAGGAGACCACCCGCGAGGTGCTGCCCGATGACTTCGGCCGCGCCGAGGCCCAGCTCAGGAACGGCCAGGTGGACGCCGTAGTCGACCGCCGCGAGCTGGCTCAGCGCATCGGCCGGGTGCTGCACATCCTGTCGCGGCCGCCCGGCGATGGCGCCAGCACCGCGGCGCCGGCGCTGCAGTGGGCACAGGGCGGCGCGCAGAAGGTGGGCGAGGCCGTGCAGGCGCTGCCGTCGCTGCCGCGCAAGATGATGGACCGCATGCGCCCGGGGTCCACCGACGGCGAGGACCCCGGGGAGACCCCGGCATGAGCGACCGCAAGCAGGGCGGGCGCTTTCGAAAGGTGACCAACAAGGTGCGCCGCACGCCCGAGGCCCAGGACGAGGACCTCTGGGAGCGCGTGCAGTTGGCGCGCCACGCCGAGCGCCCTTACACCCTCGATTACATCAACCGGCTGTGCAGCGACTTCGAGGAGCTCCACGGGGATCGCTACTTCTCAGACGACGCCGCGCTGGTGGCCGGGTTCGGCCGGTACCACGACACCCCCGTGGCCTTCATCGGCCAGCAGAAGGGCCGTGACACCAACGAGCGCACCTGCCGCAACTTCGGCATGGCCGGCCCCGAGGGCTACCGCAAGGCCATGCGCGTGATGGAGATCGCCAACCGCTTGGGTATTTCGGTGGTCACGCTCATCGACACCCCCGGGGCGTTCCCGGGTGCCAGCGCCGAGGAGCGCGGGCAGGGCGGCGCGATCAGCCGCAGCATCCAGATGATGTGGCGCCTCGACGTCCCCACGGTCGCCGTGATCATCGGGGAGGGGTCATCGGGCGGCGCGCTGGGCCTGGGCGTGGCCGATCGCGTGCTCATGCTCGAGAACAGCACCTACTCGGTGATCAGCCCCGAGGGCGCGTCGGCGATTCTCTGGCGCGACGCCAGCAAGGCCAAGCTCGCGGCGCAGGCCTTCAAGCCCACCGCCGCCAACTGCTACCGCTGGGGCGTGGTGGACGCCGTGGTGCCCGAGCCCGAGGGCGGTGCCCACACCGACCCCGGGCAGGCCGCGGAGATCCTCGACCAGTACCTCTCACGCGTTCTTACCGAGCTCGGTGCCGTGCCCCCGGCCGATCGCCGTCGCGCGCGACGCGAGCGCTTCCGCAGGCTCGGCCCGCTGCGCGATCCCGAGGGCGGTATGGGAATGGCCACCGGGCGCGAGACCCCGCCCCCGGGCTGACCGTGCCGCCCCAGGAGGACCCCGGGGAACGCCGCATGGACGCCAGCCGCCTGGCGCCGATCGACGACCCGCTCGCCCTGGCCCGCCAGGTGGACGACGGCGAGCCGTCCGACCCGTGGCCGCAGGTGCGGGACATCCTCGACGGCGCCCGCGCGGGCCTGCCCGACACGGAGTTCGAGGCCGTGGTGGGCGCCACGCGCAGGGTGATCCACCCGCTCATGCAGGGGCGCCCGCCCGAGTGGCCGCCCGCGGGCCCGTCGGACGGCGGCAGCCTGCCGGCCGGCGCCGCGGCCGCCATGCGTGACCTCCGCGCCACGCTGTGCCTGTCGGCGCGCCACGGGGGCCCGGGAAGTGCCCGCACCCTGGCCATGCTGGGCCGCCGCATCGACGCCCACCTCGACGACCTGGTGTCCGGGCAGGATATCTAGGGCGTCTTGATTGCCCGCGAGGGAAATGATTCCGGTACAGAACTTCATCTGAGCCCCCGCCCCGTCATCGTCATCCTGCTGGCCGCCGCCGTGGTGGCGCCCGCACCCGCGATGGCAGCCACCACGGTGCAGTCCTGGGCCTCCACCGGGGCCGAACCCCGCGGAATCGCCATCGATACGCAGGGCAATGTCTTCACCGCCAACTACGGCAGCAACAGCGTCACCCGCATCAGCGCCAACGGCCTGAGCACAGCGCAGTTCGGCGGCAGCACCGGCACGTATCCGTATGCCATCGCAGTGGATGGCGATGGCAACGTATTCACGGCCAACACCACGAGTGGCACCGTCACGCGCATCAGCCCCGATCGTGGACCCCTCGGCTTCACGACGGGGGACTTCCCGGAGGTCGCGGTGGGCTCGCGCATTCCGCCGTTGGGCGCGTGCACGGTGGAACTGTCATGGGCCCCGACGAGCGCTGGGCCCCTGTCAGGCGGGCAGTTGCGCATCGCGTGTCCCGATGGGTCTGGATCGGGCAAGGCGACGGTCCTCACGGGCACGGCCCGGGCTGCCGCATCGGTGACGCCTATGGCCGTTCTGGTGGCCATCGTCGTGCGTTCCCGCCCGCGCGCGACGAGCGGCCGGTCGCTGCGCGTCGGAATTGGTGTGCGCAACACCCGATCCGTCGCTGCCGCGTCGGTGACCTCGTGCGTGACGCTGCCGCGCAATCTCATCCCCACGCGCACGGTCGGCGCCCGGCGTTCGGGTCGCACGCGGTGCTTCGCAGTCGGGGTGATTCCGGCCGGGCGGCAGATCACGCGCACCATCACCATGCGCGCGACACCCACTCGGCCAATCACCCGCTACATCAGTGGGACCGCCCGCGCGCCGGGGCTTTCGATCGCCACGGCGCCCCGCGTGGTGGTGAGGATCTCCCCCTGCGTCTCATAGCCGCCGGGTGAGGGCTCGCTCAGGCGCCGTGGGGTGCGCCGGGGGCGTCACCCCGCAGCACCAGCAGCCCCTTCGCGGGCCGTACCACGATGCGCCGGTGCCGCCCCAGCGGCTCGCCGTCGGCCTGCACGGCCACGCCGTCAGGTGACTCCATCACGATCTGCTGGCTGGCGGTGCCGTGCGCGATGCGCGGGGAGTCGAGGTGCCATCCGCCCGTGAAGGCGCCTGCGGCAGCCACGGCCGGGCCCGTCATGCCGCGGCCCACCGAACCGAGCCAGCCGAGGGCCCCCTCGGTGCCGGCGTCGGGGATGAGGTCGAAGGCCCGGGTGCGGAAGTACGCATAGGGGCGCGCGCAGGCGATGCTCACCGACGCCAGCGGGAAGGGCGTGCCGTGGTCCACGCTCACGCGCATGGGGGTGCGGCGCACCTGGCGGGCGGCCGCCACGAAGGTGGCGCCCGCGAACCACAGCTGGCCGATACGGCGCTTCATGTCCGGGTGGCGCTCCACCATGTCGGCGGCCTCGGCGTCGATTCCCACGCCCGCGTTGACGATGAACGGTCGCTCCTGCCCGCCGGCCTCGACGATGCCGATGGTCACGGGCTCGGCGCGCTGGCCGCTGGCGATCACGTCAACAAGGCGGTCGATGGCCTCGTGGGCATCCGTGGGCCAGCCGATGGTGCGCGCGAACACGTTGGTGCTGCCGGTGGGCATGGGGGCCAGGGCGGCGCCGGTGTCCACCAGGGCACCCGCGGCCTCGGCGGCCGTGCCGTCGCCGCCCAGGGTCACCACGGTGAGGGCGTCGTGCTCCTTCATGGCCAGCCGCGCCAGCTCAGCGGCGTGGCCGCGCTGGCGGGTGGTGAGCACCGCCTGCACGCCGAGGGGCCCCAGGCGTCTCGTGGCGTACTCGGTCAGTCCCGGATGCGTCGCCGTCGCGCGCGGGTTGACCAGAATCGCGATCGGGTGATCCGCAGCATGCCGCGGTTCGGTCAAGCGTCCTCCGCCAGCGACAGCTCGACACGTGCGAGGAACGCCGCGATGAGCAGGTCGATCATGTCGGGGCGCTCCAGCTGCGGCACGTGGGCGGTCTCGGCGATGATGGCCAGCGTGGCGTCGGGCAGCTCATCCGCGAGCTCCTCCGACAGCCACATGGGCACCAGCGGGTCGGACTCCCCGGTCATCACCATGGCGGGCACATCCACGCCGCCGAGCTTGCCGCGCAGGTCGTGCGCCTGGGCCGAGAGGTAGTCGGCGCGCAGGGCGTCGGGGCCCATGGAGATCACCGAGTTGGTGCCGCGGCGGATGAGGTCGGGCTCGTGGTGCAGCCACGACTGCTCCACCATGCGGGCGCACTCGGCCCCGAAGTCGGCGTCGATGCGCGCGATGGCGTCGTCGGGCACCGGCAGGCGCGCCCCCGTGGACACCAGCACGAGGCCGGAGACCAGATCGGGGCGCGCCAAGGTGATTTCCAGCGCCACGGCGCCGCCTAGCGAGTGGCCCACCATCACCATCGGCCCCTCGACCTCCTCCACCTCGGCGATCACCCACTCGGCCATGGCCTGCGTGCCCATGAGCGGCACGCCGTCGGGGTGGCCGGGCAGGGCCACGGCCAGCGCGCCTTCGAACCGGGCCAGCTGGGGGCCCCACGATGCGGGCGTGCGGCCCGCGCCGTGGATGAACAGCGGACGCGGCGCGTCTATGGGGTCACCTCCTGCACGCCAATCATGGTAGCGGTGCCGCTGGTACCCTCACCGGCCGTGGCCCCGCTCCTTCTTGCCGTGGATTTCGACGGCACGATCACCATGCGCGACACCCTGCACGTCATCGTCGACGAGCACGGGTGCGAGGGCGTGTGGGATGCCCTCGAGCCCGACCTGCGCGCGGGGCGCATCACGATCGAAGAGGCGATGTCGCGCCAGTTCTCAGAGGTGAAGGCAGCCCCTGAGGACATCATGGCGCTGGTGCGCGAGCGCGCCGGGGTGCGCGACGGCATCCGCGAGTTGGTGGAGTGGGCCGATGAGGAGGGTCACCGCCTCATCATCATGTCGGCGGGCTTCCGCACGGTGATCGACATGGTGCTGGACGGCATCGGCCTGGGCCACCTGGAGGTGGTATCGAACGAGGCCATCTTCAGCGAGGACGGCTGCACGCTGGTGTTCTCGGACGAGCGCGGTGAGATCTGCGAGCTCTGCGACCGCCGGTGCAAGCGCCACGCGCTGTCGGTGCGCCACGAGGGCGAGCACATCGTGTTCGTGGGCGACGGCATCAGCGACCGCTGCGTGTCGGGCATGGCCGACCTGGTGTTCGCGCGCGCCCACCTCGCCGAGTGGCTCGACGAGCGCGGCGAGCCGTATGAGCCCTTCGAGGACTTCCACCAGGTGATCGCCCGGGTGCGCGAGTGGGATCACCAGGAGCCGGCGGCCGCGTGAGCCCGTGGAAGCCGGTGGGCCCGGCCTCCGACTGGACGTCGATGGAGGAGCGCGTGCTGCAGGGCTGGCGCGATGGCGACGTGTTCCGCCGCAGCGTGGACGAGCGCAGGGGCCACGACCCCTACGTGTTCTACGAGGGCCCGCCCACCGCCAACGGCCGACCGGGGTCGCACCACGTTCTCTCGCGCGTGTTCAAGGACATCTTCCCGCGCTTCCACACCATGCGTGGGCGCTACGTGGAGCGCAAGGCCGGCTGGGACTGCCACGGGCTGCCCGTGGAGCTCGAGGTGGAAAAGCAGCTGGGCATCAGCGGCAAGCCCGAGATCGAGGCCTACGGCATCGCGGAGTTCAATGCCAGGTGCCGGGAGTCGGTGGGCGAGTACCTGGATGAGTGGGAGCGCCTCACTGAGCGCATCGGGTTCTGGGTGGACACCTCCGAGGCCTATCGCACCATGGATACCGACTACGTCGAGAGCGTGTGGTGGAGCCTCGCCACCCTCTACGACAAGGGCCTGGTGTACGAGAGCGACAAGGTGGTGCCCTACTGCCCGCGCTGCGGCACGGCGCTGAGCAGCCACGAGGTGGCGCAGGGCTACAAGGACGTCACCGATCCGTCCATCTACGTGAAGTTCCCGCTGCGGGCGCCGGCCGCGGGTGGTGGTGATGCCTCGGCGACCGGGCCGGGCTCCGCTGCCGCCGAGCTCGGCCCCGGCACGTCGCTGCTGGTGTGGACCACCACGCCGTGGACGCTTCCCGCCAACCAGGCGGCCGCCATCAACCCCAGCACCGACTACGCGGTGGTGGTGGACGGCGGCGAGCGCCTGGTGATGGCTGAGGCCCTGGTAGGCGCAGTGATGGGCGAGGGCGCGGTGGTGGAGCGCGTGGTTGCCGCCACCGAACTGGCGGGCGCCGAGTACGACCCGCCCTTCGACTTCATTCCCGGTCGCCACGCGGTGGTGCTGAGCGACTTCGTCACCACCGAGGACGGCACGGGCATCGTGCACATCGCCCCGGCCTTCGGCGAGGACGACATGCGCGCCGCGCGCGAGCATGGGCTGGACGCCCCTAACCCGGTCGACCGCCAGGGCCTTTTCACCACCATGGTGCCGCTGGCCGAGGGCGAGTTCGTGAAGGATGCCGACCGCGCACTGATCACCGACCTCGAGGGCCGTGCGCGCGTGCATCGCGAGAAGCCCTATGAGCACTCGTATCCGCACTGCTGGCGCTGCGGCACGCCGCTTCTCTACTACGCCAAGCCCTCGTGGTACATCCGCACCACCGACGTGCGCGACCGCATGCTCGAGCTCAACGCATCGGTGGGCTGGCACCCCGATCACGTGCGCGACGGCCGTTTCGGCCGGTGGCTCGAGGGCAACGTCGACTGGGCGATCTCGCGCGAGCGCTACTGGGGCACGCCGCTGCCCTTCTGGCGCTGCGACGACTGCGAGCACGTGGCGGCCATCGGGTCGTTCGCCCAGCTCCGCGAGCGCGCCACCGTGGACGTGCCCGACGACCTCGACCCCCACCGCCCGTGGGTGGACGACATCCCCATCCGCTGCCACTGCGGCGGCGTGGCGCACCGCGTGCCCGAGGTGGCCGACGTGTGGTTCGACTCCGGGGCCATGCCGTTCGCGCAGCACCACCACCCCTTCGAGGGCCCGGACGACCTGGCCGGGCGCTTCCCCGCCGACTTCGTGTGCGAGGCCCTCGACCAGACCCGCGGCTGGTTCTACTCGCTGCTGGCCGAGGGCACGCTGCTGTTCGACGAGTCGCCGTATCGCAACGTGGTGTGCCTGGGACTCATCCTCGATGGCGAGGGCCAGAAGATGAGCAAGTCGAAGGGCAACGTGGTGGAGCCCTGGACGGTGCTCGACCACGCCGGCGCCGACGCCTTCCGCTGGTATCTGTTCACGGCCCAGAGCCCCTGGGAGTCGTTCCGGTTCAGCCTCGACGTTGTGGACGAGACCCGCCGCAGGTTCCTGTTCACGCTGTGGAACACCTACGCGTTCCTGGTCACCTACGCGGCGCTGCCCGATGGCTGGTCGCCGGGCGACGGCGCGCCGCCGGTGGGCGAGCGCGGTGAGATGGACCGCTGGGCGCTGTCGCGCTTGGACGGCACCATCGAGCAGGTCACCGCGCGCCTCGCCGAGTACGACCCCACCGCGGCGGGCCGTGCCCTCGAAGACCTGGTGGACGATCTCTCCAACTGGTACGTGCGCACCTCGCGCCGCCGGTTCTGGAGGAGCGATGACCCCGCCGATACCGCGGCGGCCTTCGCCACCCTGCACGAGTGCCTCACCACCATCTCGCTGCTGGTGGCGCCGTTCTGCCCGTTCGTGGCGGATGAGATGTGGGGCAACCTGGTGGCGGCGCACGACGACGCCGCGCTACCCAGCGTGCATCTGGCCGACTGGCCCGCGCCGGGCGGTCGCCGCGACGAGCAGCTCGAGCGCGCCATGGCCGCGGCCATGGAGGCCACCACGCTGGGCCGCTCGGCTCGCAAGGAGGCCAAGCTCAAGGTGCGCCAGCCGCTGCTGGAGGCCGTGATCGCCTGCCCGCCCGCCACGGCCCGTGAGCTGGATGGGTTGAGCGGCATCGTGGCCGAGGAACTCAACGTGCGCGAGGTGAGGTTCATCACCGACGCCGGCGGGCTGGTGCAGGTGAGCCTCAAGCCCAACTACCGCACGCTGGGCCCCCGCATGGGCCCGGGCATGCCGGCCATGGCCAAGGCCGTGGCGGCGCTCGACCCCACCGCCACGGTGCACGCGCTTGACGCCGGCGAATCGGTGACAGTCACCGTCAACGGAAACGCCGAGGTGCTTGCGGACGACGACCTGCTGCGCGAGGTGCGCCCCAGCGAGGGCTACGCGGTGGCCGAGGGCGGCGCGCTGGCCGTGGGGCTGGCCACCGAGATCACGCCCGAGCTCGAGATGGAGGGCCTGGCGCGCGACCTGGTGAGGGCGATCCAGAACGCCCGCCGCGATGCCTACCTCAAGGTGGAGGACCGCATCATGCTGCACCTCGACGGATCGGCGCGCATCCGCGAGGCCATTGACGCCCACCGGGCGTGGATCGCCGGTGAGGTGTTGGCCACCGAGATCACGGTGGGCCACGGGGTGCCGTTCACGCCGCTGCACCGGGAGGACGGCGAGATCGACGCCGAACCGGTTGCAATCGCCTTATCGCGGGCATAAGAATGCCGGTCCCATGAGGACCGTCCGATAGGCACCTTCCCGCTTCCGGCCCGCTCGCCCGCCGTTGTGCACCCGTGGGCCCCGCGATTCGCGCAGGCCATCACGGGCCTCCTGTGCCTCGAGGCCGTGCTCTTCCAGACCATCCCCGTGGTGGTGGTGGCCGCGGCGTTCATCGCACTGGCGCTCATCGGCCCGCGGTGGTCGCCCGTGGCCTACCTGTTCGCGATCCTGCCGGTGCGCCCGGCCGAGCTCGAGCCCGCGAAGCCCGTGCGGTTCGCCCAGTGGATCGCCCTGGTCATGCTGGTGGTGGCCATCATCCTGCTCTACAGCGGGCTCGAGCTCGCGGGATGGATCGTGACGGGCATGGTGGCGGCCGTGGCGCTGTTCTCAGGGATAAGCGGCATCTGCATCGGCTGCATCGCCTGGAAGCAGATCGCCCGCCGTGCGGGTTCGGCCCACGACCTCAAGAAGGCCTTCGACCTGCAGGGCCAGGGCCCGTGGCTGCTGGTGGTCACCGCTCCGGGCTGCCCGCGCTGCCCGGCGGCCAAGCAGGCGATACACGACGCGGCCACCGGCCGCGCCGTGGTGGACATCGACCTCGACGAGCACCCCGAGGCCGGCGCCCTGCCGATCTGGAGCGTGCCCGCCGGCATCATCATCGAGCCCTCAGGCGACGTCGGGATGGTGAAGACCGGCCGCATTGGCGCCCCCGAGGCCGCCGAGCTGGTTACCGCCCTGGGCTGAGCCCGGGCCCCGGCCGGCTCAGTCGGTCTTCTTCTTCTCGCGAACCACGATCGAGAGGTCGACGTCGCCCTTCACGCGGCGCCAGCACTCGTAGGGGTCGACCCCGGCCTTATCGCAGATCTCCTCGAGGCGGTTGAGCATGCGCACGTCGGGAAGCAGCATGCCCACCACCTGGCCGTCGGCGATGGTGAGCTCCACGCCCTCCTCGCCCTCCACGGGGCGCAGCGACATCTCCGCGAACGGTTGCACCGTGCGGAGGCTGAAGTACATGGCGGGCATCTGTCTGTCGGTCATCAGGTCTCCGGGCGAATGGTTAAGTGCCTGGCACCGGGGTCGTCGGAGAGGCTACCTATCCCAGGTGCTTCGCCAGCGCCCTGCGGATCTTCTTCTCCGACGGGGCGCCCGTGAGGCGGGCCACCTCGGTGCCGTCCGAGAAGAGGATGAGGGTGGGCAGCGAGAGCACGGCGTGGCGGGCAGCCGCTGCCGGGTGGGCCTCGATGTCCAGCGCGGCAACGCGCATGGTGCCCGTGTGCTCGGCGGCGAGGGCCTCGATCACCGGCGAGAGCCTGGCGCAGGGGCCGCACCACGGGGCCCAGAAGTCCACGAGCACGAGCCCGCCGCCCTCGACCACCACCCGGTCGAAGTCAGCATCGGTGAGCGCCGGCACCGCGGGAGCGTCGGTCAGGGGTTGATCTCCACGGGCATGTTCACGGCGACGTACTCGTAGAGCTCCTCGACGTCGGAGATGTGCATGCGCAGGCAGCCGTGGCTGGCGGCGGTGCCGATGCTCCAGTCAGCATAGGTGCCATGGATTCCCACGGCGGGCGCGGAGGTGCCGATCCAGCGCGTGCCCAGCGGGTTGCCCGGCCCGGGCGGGATCTCACCGAGGCCCTCGGCCCATGGCGAGTCGGGCGGGATCCACGTGGGGTTCTTCTGCTTGGTCACGATCTTGTAGCTGCCGGTGGGCGTGGGGTACTGCGGCTGCCCGATTGCCACGCGGTAGGTCTTCACCACCTTGCCGTCGCGCTCGATCGTGAGGGTGGTTGCCGAGAGGTCGATGGTGATCTTGCCCACGATCGCGCGCAGCGTGCGGGCGTCCACCTTGCCGTTCTGCTTCAGCTTGTGCTTACGCTGGTACTTCTTGACCGCTGCGACGGTCTTGGCGTCGTACTTGCCGGTGGCCCCGCCCTTCCACAGGCCAATCTTCCCCAGGCGCTCCTGCAGCTGGTCTACGTCGGCGCCCACGGCGCCCTCCATCAGCTGCTGCGTGCCGAACTCGCTCGAGGTGTCCACGAACGACATGAACTCCTGGCGGGCCACGTTGCCGCCGGGGTCGCGTACCCATACCGACACCACGTTGTTGCCCTCGGCCAGCTTGCCGGGAGCCAGCGTGAACGTGTTGCCCTTGATGGTGAGCGTGGGCCCGGTGCCGTCGCTCGCGGCCTGCGAATCGGCGGTGGCGGTCTCGCCGGCCATGGCGTCGCGGCCCTTGAGCACCGGAATCTGCTGGCCGTTGATCTTCGCGCCGAAGATGAGGTCGCGCGGCTTGTCGCCACCCACCTTGCCGTAGATCACCGGGGCGGACGTGGTGGTGAGCTTGCTCAGCTTCGTCTCGCCCACGAGCACCAGGGTGGGCTTCCGGGTGTCCACGACGATCGCACGCTTCTTCGTGGTGGAGTTGCCGGCCTCGTCGGTGGCCGTGAACACCACGTTGGCGCGTCCCTCGGGCAGCGTGCCCTGCATGCTCCAGGCTCCGGTGGATGAGTCGGCTGCCACGGCCACGTGGCCACCCGCCCACGATGCCTGCACCACGGATCCGGGCTGGGTGGTGCCGGCGAAGCGCACGTCGCGGGTGTTCACGCCGTCGCCGATCGGCACGTTCACCTTGAGCGGCGGGGCCTTCTTGTCGACGGTGAAGGTCCACTCGGCCGACGCCCCGCGCGAGAACAGGTTGCTGGCCGAGTACGACACCGCCATGGTGTGGGTGCCCTCGGCGAGCTTCGGGGCGTCCACCACGATTCCGTCCCCGGCGCCCGCCACCTTGTCGGTGACGTCCGTGCCGTCGATGCTCACCGAGAGGTCGCCCATGGCGCCCGAGGTGGTGCCCACCACGATGGGCCGCTTCGCGGGATTGATGGAGCCGTCGGCGGTGGGTTGCAGCGGGTTCACCACGGGCCGGGTGGTCCACTCCACCACGAGGAAGGCGGCGAGCAGGCCGGTCGCCACGATGCCGATTACGGTCACCGTGATCAGCCCGCTACGTGTTCCGAGTCCCCGCATGCCCTCCGACGCCCGTCAGCCCGGCCGGAACATACCAGCCACCCACGCCGCGGAAGTCGACCCCGGGTGCACTCCGGATGGCTGTCAGATCAGGCGGCCAGCGCGCGCATGAGCGCGAGCGCACCGTCGGTGCCCGGCACCGCCTCATCGGCCTGCGCGCGCAGCTGGGCATCCACCTCTGGCCCGTCGGCGAGCACGCACCACGCGTGGTCGAGTTGCCCGTTCGCCACCATCTCGCGCATGGCCCGCCAGGCATCGGCATCGGTGTGGTCGTCGCCTACGTAGAGCACGCGCCGTGCTCCCGCGGCGGCCACGATTGCCGCGAGCGCCGTGCCCTTGTGCACCTGCACGTCGGGCAGCAGCTCGAGGATCATCTTGCCGTCACGCGTGCGAAGCCCGGCTGCGATCGCCGCCGGGCGCACCTCGGCGCGCAGCCACTCGCCGGTGGCCGAGGGGTCGGGGGCCCCGCGGTAGTGCAGGCTCACCGAGGCGCCCTTGTCCTCCATCCACGCGCCACGCGACGCCAGCGCCTCTGCGTCGAGTACCCCGACGAATTCCCGCAGTCGCCTCGCCGCGGGCTCGGCACCCGGCACCCCGTGGGCCCGCCCCCCGGGGCCAGCCACCTCGAGCCCGTGGTTGCCGCCCCGGGCGATGCCCGGTACCGGAACCATGCGGTCCACATCGGCCATGCCGCGACCGCTGATCACCCCTGCCAGCAGGTAGCGGTCGGCCAGGGCGGACAGCAGCGCCAGGGCCTCGTCGGGCACCCGGGCATCGGCGGCGTTCGGCACGATGGGCGCGAGCACGCCGTCGATGTCGAACAGCAGCGCGCTCTGCCCCGGGTGATCGCGCAGGTGGGTGATCATCTGGCTCACGGCAACTGACGCTAACACCGGCCCCCACGTGCATCGCAGGCCGGGCGATCGCCGAACGCGTGGTGCGCACGCGTCCGGACCCACCGCGGGCCTGCGATGTGCGTCATGCTCAGCAGACCACCGGGTCGGCGGGATCGGGTGGATGCGGGGTGTAGGGTCTTCGGCAGCGCAGACAGAGGTTGCACGCCGTCCCCCCGCTGCACGACAACGCCACACCGGGAGGTTCGGAGAGTCATGGCCACCACGTCCAGCGAGAAGCAGAGCGCACCAGCTCGCCGCCCCCGGGGGCGCCCGCGCGACCCGCGCGTGGAGGGCGCCGTGCTCGGCGCCACGCGCGAGCTGCTGCTGGATCGCGGCTACGGCGGGCTCACCATCGCCGCCGTGGCCGACATGGCCGGGGTGGGCAAGGGCACCATCTACCTGCGCTGGCCCGACAAGGAGTCGCTCGTGGTGGGCGCGCTGGCCGCGGTGTGGAGCCGGGTGGACGACCCCGACACCGGTGCGCTGCGCGACGACCTGCTCACGCTCATGATCGGATTGATGCGCGACGTGAACGGCCGCGACGGACGGCTGCCCTTCGAGATCCTCCCTGAGCTGCAGCGATCGGGCGCGCTCCGGGCCTATTGGAACAACGAGATCGCCCGCCCACGGGCCGTCGTCGCACTCGACTGCCTGTCCCGCGGGGTGGAGCGCGGTGAGATGCGAGCCGACGTCGACCCGATGCAGGCGTGGCAGTTGCTCGCGAGCCCGCTCGTGGCCGTTGCCGCAGTGGACGACAAGAAGTTGAGCACCCAGCAGGTGACCGCCTGGGTGGACATCTTCCTGAGGGGCGTCGCCCCCTAGGGGATGACTAGCGCGCGGGCGGCGCCCGCGCAGAGGTCCAGCAGGGGCTGCGCCCAGACGGCCAGGGCGATGATGGCCACGGCACCTGCCGCGGCCACTGATGCCACCGACAGAGGAACGCGCAGCCTGCGCGCGGACCGCGCTCCCTCGGGCGCCGGCGACCACATGACGATGACCACCCGCAGGTAGTAGACCACGCTCATCACGCTGGCCAGCGCGCCCACGATGGCCAGCCAGCTCATGCCGGCGTCCACGGCCGACCCGAACAGCAGGAACTTGCCCACGAACCCGGGCAACGGCGGGAAGCCCGCGAGCGAGGTCATCGCGAGGGTCATCACCACGCCGGCCCAGGGGCGGGCGCGGCCGAATCCAGTGAAGGCCACCTGGGTGTCGCCGGCCTCCACCTCGCGCTCGCGCAGCATGACGATGGCGAACGCCGCGAGGGTCATGGCCACGTAGGCGAACAGGTAGTAGATGAGCGCCTCGGCGCCGGCCGCGGTGCCCACGGCCACGCCGATGAGCAGGTAGCCCGCCTGCGCGATGCTCGACCACGCGAGCATGCGCTTGATGTTCCCTTGCATGAGCGCGCCCACGTTGCCCACTACCATGGTCACCACGGCGAGGGCGCCGATGAGCGCGCGCCAGTCGCCCGATGCCTGCTGGGTGGCCCCGGTGAACACCAGCAGGAACGCGCCCATGGCGGCCACCTTGGTGCCCGTGCCCATGAACGCGGTGACCGGCGTGGGGGCGCCCTGGTACACGTCGGGCGTCCACATGTGGAATGGCACGGCGCTTGCCTTGAAGCCCAGGGCCACCACGATCAGCACGATGGCCGCCACCAGCAGCGGCTCGGTGAGCAGGCCGTCCATGGTGTCGAGCTTCAGCGCGATGCCGGTGAGCGATGTGGTGCCCGTGGCGCCATAGAGGAGCGCGAAGCCGTAGATGAGGATCGCCGTGCCGATCGAGCCCGTGATCAGGTACTTGAGCCCGCTCTCGCGCGACCTCTCGCGCGACACCTCGATGGCGCAGAGGATGTACAGCGCCACCGACAGCAGCTCGATGCCGATGAACAGCGTGATGAGGTCGCCGCTCATCACCGTGAGCATCATCCCCGTGGCGGCGGCAAGCACCAGGCCCACGAACTCCGGGCGGCGTCCGGCGGCCGAGGGCTCGCCCCACGAGAAGAGGATCGCCGCAAGCGCCGCGGGAAGGATGATCCACGTGAGCAGCAGTCCGAAGCGATCGATGCGCAGCTCACCCGAGAACGCCACCTGACGCTCGCCCCACTGGGCCACGGCGAGGGCGAGGGTGGCCACGATTCCTGCGAAGCCCACCCACTCGGGCAGCCGGCGCCACGTGGATGGCAGCGGCACCACGGCCAGTACCAGCGCCAGCACCGTGGCCGCACTCATCACGTAGAGGGTGAGTGCTGCCCCGGCGTTCACGGCCGCACCCCCGCGGCGCCGGGTGGCGGCTCGGAGGCCGTGCCCACGGCTGCCGCGCGATCGGGCAGCACGCCGATCTGGTCGGTCGGCCGCTCGAGCACGATCTGCGCGGGTGCCACGGCCAGGTCGGTGCTGGCGCGCGTGGGGGCCACGATGCTGTTCGGCCACACGGCGATCCACGCCATCATCAGGATGAGGGGCACGAGCACGATGGCGTCACGCGCGGTCATCTCGGCCGCCCGCCCGCCGTCCTGTACGCCCCGCGGCGGGCCGTTCATGGTGCCCTGGTACATGCGCAGCATGTACACCGCGGCGTAGATCACGCCCAGCAGGGCGATCACGGCCATCCACGCGTACTGGTCGAACACCCCGCCGAGGATGAAGAACTCGCCCACGAACGCGTTGGACCCCGGCAGCGCCAGCGCCGCCATGGTGACGAACAGGAACGCCACGGCCAGGCGCGGCGCGCCCCTGGCCAGCCCGCCCAGACGGTCGATGTCCTCGGTGCCGGTGCCGCGCGCCAGGATCATCACGATCACGAACGCCGCGGCCGCCACGATCCCGTGGTTGATCATCTGCAGCACGGCGCCCTGAGCGGCCAGGCGGTCGATCACGATGATGCCCAGCACGATGAACCCCAGGTGCGCCACGCTCGAGTAACCCACGAGCAGGCGCATGGTGGGCGCGCGCCAGGCGAGCAGCGACCCGTAGACGATTCCGATGAGCGCCAGGATGGCCACCGGGATGAGCAGGTTGCCGATGCCCTCCGGGAACATCGGCACGCCCACGCGCAGCAGGCCGTACACGCCAGCCTTGCTCATGACCGCCGCCAGCAGGATGGTGACCACGATGGGCGCCTGCGAGTACACCCGCGGCAGCCAGCCGTGGAACGGCCAGAGGGGGATCTTGATGGCGAAGGCCAGCAGGAACCCCGCCAGCAGCACGGTGGCCGTGGCCTCGCCGTAGGGCACGCCCATGAGGTCGCGCATGAGGAACGACAGCTGGCCGGTGTGGTCCATGGCGATGATGCCCGTGGCCACGATGGCCACCAGCATCAGCAGCGACCCCACCATGGTGTAGGCCACGAAGATCATGCCCGCGCTTCGCCGCTCGCTGCCGCCCCAGTTCCAGATGAGCAGCGCGAACGGGATGAGCATGAACTCCCAGAACACGTAGAAGAGGATCAGGTCGCCGGCGGTGAACAGCCCCAGCAGCCCGGCCTCGGCCAGCATGATGAGCGCCAGGAAGATCCCCCCGCGCTGCTGCGGCAGGCGCTGGCAGGCGAGGATCACCCCCAGCGTGAAGATGACGGTGGTGAGCAGCACCAGCCAGATCGAGATGCCATCCACCCCGACATCCCACGACACCCCGGCCGCGGGAATCCAGTCGAGGTGGTCCACCTGCTGCAGCACCGCGAGGTCGCGGTCGAACAGCGCCAGCACCACGATGGATGCCGCCAGGGCCAGGAACGACCCCACGAGCACGATGCCCCGCGCCGTGCGCCGATCGCGCGCCGGCACGAATGCCAGCACCAGCGCGGTGACCAGCGGGATCAATATGAGGGTGGACACCCAGGGCATCAGGACGTCCCCGCCAGCACGAGGGCGATCACGATGCCGGCCAGGCTGATGCCCAGCACCATCCAGAAGGTGTAGGCGCGCACCATGCCGCTCTGCGACGCGCTCACCACGCGCGACGCCCCGCGCACCACGGCCACGGTGCCGGTGATCAGCCCCTGTGGGCCATCGGGCTCCACCTTCGTGGCCATCACGTCGGCCACCTCGCGGCCGGGATCGACGAACAGGTCGTCATAGGCCCGGTCGAACTCCCAGGCGTCGCCCATCACGCGCAGCGGGCCCGCGGCAACGCCTGCCAGGCGCTTCCTGCGCTCCGGGTCGGCGCCGAACAGCCACCAGGCCAGCGCGATGCCGCCGAAGGCCGCCACCAGCGACACGATGATGGTGATCACCTCGGCGGTGTGGGTGGGCTCGATGATCTCGGCGCCAGTGCCCAGCACCGGCGTGAGCCAGCTGTCGAGCCCGCGCCAGCCGAAGGGCACCTGCAGCCAGCCGCCCACGATGCTGAGGATTCCCAGGATCACCACGGGCACCGACATCCACCAGCGCGACGGGTGGGGCGTGGGGTCGTACCCGCCATCGGGCCCGGGGCCGAAGAACGCGCGGAACAGCAGCCGGAACATGTACAGCGCGGTGAGGAACGCCCCCACCACGCCCACCACCCAGCAGAACATCCCGAAGCCGCCGTAGGCCAGGGCGCTCGAGAGCACGTCGTCCTTGGCGAAGAAGCCCGCGAAGCCGGGGACGCCCGCGATTGCCAGGCAGCCCGCGCCCATGCCGAAGAACGCCACTCGCAGGTACTTGCGAAGCCCGCCCATCGCATCGAGGCTCTGCTCGTCGTTCAGGGCGTGGATGATGATGCCCGCCGCCAGGAACAGCGCCGCCTTGTAGAAGGCGTGCGCCATGAGCATGAACATGCCGCTGGCATACGCCCCCAGGCCCACGGCCATCACCATGTAGCCCACCTGGCTCACGGTGCTCCAGGCCAGCACGCGCTTGATGTCCACCTGCTGCAGCGCCACGGTGGCGGCCAGCAGCAGGGTGATGGCGCCCACGAAGGCCACGATGTCGCCGGCCAGCCACGACAGGTCGAAGAACGCATGGCAGCGCACGATCAGGTACACGCCGGCGGTGACCATGGTGGCGGCGTGGATGAGCGCGCTCACCGGGGTGGGGCCCTCCATGGCGTCGGGCAGCCACGTGTGCAGCGGCACCTGCGCGCTCTTGGCGGCCGAGCCCACGAACAGCAGCAGGCAGATGGCCAGCGCGGTGCCCGACTGCGCGCCCATCTCGGGGGCCCTGGCGAAGGCCTCGCCGTAGTCGAGCGTTCCGAGGGTGCGCAGGACCAGGAAGGCGCCCAGCACCAGGCCGACGTCGCCGATCACGTTGATCACGAACGCCTTCTTGGCGGCGGCCACCGCCGAGGGTCGCTGGTACCAGAACCCGATGAGCAGGTACGACGCCAGGCCCACGAACGCCCAGCCCACGATGAGGAAGAAGAAGTTGGCGGCGAGCACCAGCAGCAACATCGCGAAGACGAACAGGTTCATGCACGCGAAGAACCGCCGGTAGTCGCGGTCGTGCTCCATGTACTCCACCGAGTACAGGTGGATGAGGAATCCCACCCCGGTGATGATGAGCATCATCATCACGCTCAGCGGATCGACGAGGATCGCCAGGTTCACGTCCACGCCGCCGATGGAGATCCACTCGAATGCGCTCGAGGTGAACGCCCGGTCGTCGGCGGCGTTGCCGAGCAGCCCGGCGAAGATGGTTGCCGACAGGATGAACGCGAGGAGGATGCTGCCCACGCCCAGCACGCGCGTGACCGCGTGCGGCGGCTCCGTGGGCCAGCCGGCCAGCACCAGGCCGCTGATCAGCGGCACCACCAGCACGATCCATGCGAGCGCGGTGGCCACGGGCTAGCCCTTCATCGCCGACAGTTCATCGACGTCGAGGTTGGTGCGGTTGCGGAAGATCGCCACGGTGAGCCCGAGGCCGATCACCACCTCCGCCGCCGCCACCACCATCACCACGAGCGCGAACACCTGGCCCGAGGGGTCATCCCACTGGCGCGAGAACCCGATGAGCGCCACGTTGCCGGCGTTGAGCATGAGCTCCACCGAGAGCAGGAGCATCAGCGGGTTGCGACGGCGCATCACGCCGATGAGCCCCAGCACCAGCAGGCCGAGCGACAGGGCCAGGTATGCCGCGATCGGCACGGTCACAGGCGGGCCCCGGTCATCGCCCGCCCTCGCCCTGCACCGCGCCCTTGGCGAGGACCACCGCGCCCACGGCCGCCACCAGCAGCACCAGCGAGGTCACCTCGAAGGCCAGCAGGTGCGATGAGAGGAAGGCATCGCCGATGCTGGCGGGCGATCCGACGTCGGTGGTGTCGGGTGCGGGTCGCGCGGGGCCCGCGGTGGAGTCGAGGATGGCCACGGTGCCGAACATGCCGAGCCCGATGAGCCCGAGCCAGCCGAACACCTGCCAGCGGTCGAGGCGGTCGGGCCCGGGCAGCGCGCCGCGATCGCCCAGGTAGGCGATGACGAAAAGGAACATCACCACGATGGCGCCGGCGTAGACGATCACCTGGATCGCCGCGGCGAATGGCGCGAGCAGCGCGATGAACAAGAGCGCCACCGACAGCAGCGTGCCGATCAGGCTCACCGCCGCCCGGAAGGCGTCCTTGAAGAACACCACGCCCACGCCGAAGCCCAGCGTGCCAATGGCCGCCACCGCGAACAGCACCTGCTCACCCACGCGGCACCGCCCCGTGCCCCAGCACCGATGGGTCGTACTCGCCATGGATGCGCATGCCGTGCCGCGCGGCCAGGGCCATGGCGTGGTCGCTCTGCTCGCGGGTCACTTCGGGAAGCGCCGCGCCGGGGTCGCTCACCGGCTCGCACACCGCGAGCAGGAAGGCCTCCATGTCATCAGGCGGCGAGAGGGTGCACAGCAGCCGGGCGGGGGAGTCGCCCAGGTTGCGGTAGGTGTGCGCGAGCCACGGACGGATCGTCAGGCTCTCGAGCGGGGCCAGCCGGTGCACGCCGTCTTCGGTGATCACCGTGATCACGCCGTCCAGGCACATGTACTGCTCGGCCGCCTCGTGGCTGTGCAGGTGGCGCGGGCCGCCGGCGGGGCGCGAGATGATCTCGGCGATCAGGAACCTGCCGCCGGTGGTGGCGCTGGTGGCGTGCACGCGGAATCCCTCTCCCATGAACAGCATGGGCTCGCCCGGCGTGAGTGTGGCCACCGGCACTAGGTGTCGGCCGCCGGGGAGGGGTCGCCGGGAGCGTTCGGCCGCACGGGCGGCTGCTTGGGGGCCGGCTCCAGGAGCATGTCCTTGTCGTAGATCAGCGCCTCGCGCGTGTACTCGCTGAGTTCGTACGAGTGCTCGAGGGTGATGGCGTCGAACGGGCACGCCACCTCGCAGTAGCCGCAGAAGATGCAGCGCGCCATGTTGATCTCGTAGATGCGCGCGTAGCGCTCGCCCGCCGACACACGGTTCTCGGGCGTGTTCTCCTCGGCCACCACGCGGATGCAGTCGGCCGGGCAGGCCGCGGCGCACAGCGAGCAGCCCACGCACTTCTCGAGGCCGTTCTCGAACTGCCACAGCCGGTGCCGGCCGCGGAAGCGCGGGTACACGGGCGTCTTGTGCTCGGGGTACCCGATGGTGACGGGTGTGGTGAGAAGGTTCCGGAACGTCACGCCGAAGCCCCTGAGCGGATCGAGCACGCCCATTAGCCCGCGAACACCGTTCCAACCGCGATGGCCGTGACGAGGATGTTGGCCATCGACACCGGGATGAGCACCTTCCACCCGAACTTCATCAGGCGGTCGTACCGGAAGCGCGGCAGCGTGGCGCGCACCCAGATGAAGATGAACAGCAGCACGGCGATCTTGATGCCCAGCCAGATGAATCCCGGCAGCCAGGGGCCGTCTGGGCCGCCCAGGAACAGCGTGGCGGCGAATGCCGAGATCACGATCATGGCCACGTACTCGGCCGCCAGGAACATCGCGAACTTCACCGAGCCGTACTCGAGGTTGTAGCCCGCGATCAGCTCGCTCTCGGCCTCGCCGAGGTCGAACGGCGTGCGGTTGGTCTCGGCGAAGGCGGCGATCATGAACACCACGAACGCCACGGGCTGGAAGAGGATGTACCAGAGGCCCGACGCCTGGTCGTCGGCGATGTCCACCAGCGAGAGGCTCTGGCTGATCATCACCACGCCGAGAATCGAGAGGCCCATGGCCACCTCGTACGACACCAACTGCGCGGCGTTGCGGGCGGCGCCCAGCAGGGAGTACTTGTTGCCGCTGGCCCAGCCGCCGAGGATCAGCCCGTAGAAGCCCAGGCCCGAGAGCGCCAGCATGACCAGCACGCCCACGTTGAGGTCGGTGCCGTACAGCGTGACCGTGTGGCCGAACCACTCATGCACGCCGCCGAAGGGGATGAGCGACAGCGCGGCCACCGCGGCGATGAGCGGCACCATCGGCGCAAGGCGGAACACCCAGCGGTTGGCGCCGGCCGGGACGAAGTCCTCCTTGAAGGCGAGCTTGCCGATGTCGGCCAGGGGCTGCAGCAGGCCAAACGGGCCCGCGCGGTTGGGGCCGCGGCGCGCCTGGAACCGCCCGATGAGCTTGCGCTCGATCACAGTGAGGCCCGCGAAGCACGAGAACACCACGGCCACCACGACGATGGCCTGGATGATCATGGTGAGCACGACCTCCTGCGGCGGCATCAGGTGCTCACCTCCTCGCGCTGGGCCACGCTCACCACGGCGCGCACCGGGCCGCCATCCATGGCCAGCAGCGCGGTGGCGCCCCGGTGCGGGTCGCCGGTGAACAGATACGCGGCGCCCTCGGCCAGGCGGGAGTCCACCTCGAGTGGCAGCACGGCCTGGCCATGCGGGGTCGCGATGCGCACCCGGGCCTCGGTGCGCACGCCCAGCCGCTCGGCGTCCACCGGCGCCAGGCCCACGCGGGTGGGCTCCACAACGCTGGCAAGTGCGTCGCTGCGGTGCGCGGTGGCGTCGCCGAACACCGGTCGGCACGGGATCACCAACAGGCCCTCGCCCTCGGGCTCTCGGCGCGCACCGGCGCCGCCAGCGCCCGCCTCGCCGCCCGCACTCGCGCCTGCACCCGGCACCGCGCTCTGCCTGATCACGGCGCCGGTGGTGCCGAGCTCGCGGTAGTCGAGCCCCGCAAAGGGCGCGTGCTGAGCCGCGAGGCGCGCGAAGGCCTGTGACGGCGTGCGGTCGGGAACCGGCCTGCCCAGGCGGTGGGTGAGGGCGATCAGCAGCTCCCAGGCGCTGGCGGCGCCGGCGCACTCGCGCGCCACCGGGCGCATGCGCTGGGCACGGCCGGCCATGCTCACCAGCACGCCCTCGTCCTCCAGCGCGGTGAGCAGCGGCAGCACCAGGTCGGCGCGGTCGGTCAGCCCCGTGCGATAGGTGCTCATCTCGATGAGGCGCGGCACGCCCTCGATGGCCTGCGACCACCGCGCGCCCTCGGGCCCGGTGGTGGGGTCGGCCTGGATCGTCACGAGCAGGTCCACCTCGTCGGCCTCCATGGCGGTGAGCATGTCGCCCGCCGTGGCGATGCCCAGGGCGCGCAGCCCGGGGCCGCTCACGTCTGACGCCATCTCGATCGCCCGGGCGGCGGGCACGGCCTCGATCTCCTGCGCCAGCGTGGCCGCAGCACCGGGCTCGGCGGCCAGGTCGGCCTCGTCCCACAGCACGATGGGCCGCTCCGCGGCGCCCAGCATCTCGGCGATCACCGGGGCGGCGTCGAGCAGGTGCCCCGGCGTGGTGCGGATCACCTCGCACGCGGGGTCGAGCGCCGTGGGCCGCGGGCCGGCCAGCGCCACGCGCGCGCCGCGACGGCGCGCCTTGCGCAGGCGAAGCTCGGCCACCGGGTGCTGGGTGCATGGGTCGCCGCCCACCACCACCACCACGTCGGCGCCATCGATGTGGTCCATCTGCGCTCCGGGAAGCGCGCGCAGGGCGTCCAGCCCGTGGCCCGGGATTCCCATGCGCCGCACCAGGCCCCGGCCGTTGCCGGCACGCTCGGCGAATTCGGTGGCCAGGAACCCGGCCTCGACCGTGATGGGCTCGCCCAGCAGCACCGCAATGCGCAGGCCGGGCGCGCCCAGCATGCCGGCGGCCTCTTTCACCGCGCGGTCGAGCAGCACCTTGCGCCGCCCCACGGCGTCCACCAGCACGGGGGCCTCGATGCGCTCGGGGCTGCGAAGCGCCGGGTAGGCCCAGCGACCGCGGTCGCAGATCCAGCCCTCCTCCACGGCGAAGTTGGGCTCGGGCCGACCGGTGAGGCGCTTCACCTCGTTGTCGCGCTCGGTGGCCTCGAGGTTGCAACCCACCGAGCACCCTGCGCACACCGACGGGGTGTTCTTGATGTCCCAGGGGCGGCTCACGAACCGGTACGGGTTGCTGGTGAGCGCGCCCACGGGGCAGAGATCGATGGTGTTGCCGGTGAACCGTCCCTCGTAGGGGTCGCCGCTGAAGGTGGCGATCTCCGCGTGGTCACCGCGCTCCTGGAAGGTCAGCTGGCCGTCCTCTGCGACCTCCTGGCTGAAGCGCACGCAGCGGTAGCAGGCGATGCACCGCTCGCGGTCGAGCGCCACCAGCGGCGAGAGGTCGAGCGGCTTGGGGAAGTGCAGCTTGGGCTCCACCGTGCGGGTCTCGCCGGGGCCGAACCGGAAGGTGCGGTCCTGCAACGGGCACTCACCGCCCTTGTCACACACGGGGCAGTCGAGCGGGTGGTTGGCCAGCAGCAGTTCGAGCACGCCGTCCTGGGCGTCCTTCGCCACCTCGCTCTCGGTGTGCACCACCATGTCGGGGGCCACGGGCGTGGAGCAGGCGGTCTGCAGCCCGCGCATGCCCTCGATCTCGACGAGGCACATGCGGCACGCGCCGATGGGCGCGCCCAGGCGCGGCTCGTAGCAGAAGATCGGGATCTCGATGCCAGCGGCCTTCGCGGCGTCCACCAGCATGGTGCCCCTGGGCGCCTCGATAGTGCGCCCATTCACGTTGAGCGTCACCATGTCGCCCGGGGTGTCGGGAGCATCAGCCAACAGGAGCCTCCGTCATCGGCACGGGACGGGGTGATCCCTCGCGCGCTACGCGCTCGAATTCGTCGCGGAACAGCTCGAGCGCGCTCTGGATGGGCATCACCGCGCCGTCGGCCAGCGGGCACAGCGAGCGGCCCTCGATGCGCCCGAACAGGCTCTCGAGCAGGCGGATGTCCTCGTCGCCCCGGCCCTCGCCCCGCACCATGCGGCCCAGGATGTTGGCAAGCCAGCCGGTGCCCTCGCGGCATGGCGTGCACTTGCCGCAGCTCTCGTGGCGGTAGAACTGCGCCAGGCGCCACGAGGCGCGCACGATGCACCCGGAGTCGTCCATCACGATGCACCCGCCGCTGCCCAGGAAGGTGCCCACCTCATTCAGCGCCTCGTAGTCGAGGATCACGTCGAGCGAGTCGGCGCCGATCACCGGCACCGACGACCCTCCCGGCCACACGGCCTTCACCTCGCGTCCGGGGCGCAAACCACCGGCCATGTCGTAGATGAGCTCGCGCAGGGTGGTCTCGCCGAGCACGATCTCGAAGTTGCCCGGGCTCAGTACGTGCCCCGACACCGAGAACACCTTGGTGCCCGGGCTCTTCTCGTTGCCCATGGCGGCGTACCAGTCGGGGCCGCGGTGCATGATGGGCGGCAGCGACGCCAGGGTCTCGACGTTGTTGATGAGCGTGGGGCAGCCGTACAGGCCCGCCACGGCGGGGAACGGCGGCTTCAGCCGGGGCTGGCCGCGCTTGCCCTCGAGGCTCTCGAGCAGTGCCGTCTCCTCCCCGCAGATGTAGGCACCCGCCCCGCGGTATACCGTGATGTCGAACGGCCGCCCCGGGCCGAGGGCGTCGGGGCCCAGCCTGCCGGCCGACCGCGCCTCGGCGATGGCGTCATCCAGCACCCGGGCCTGGCTCTCATACTCGCCGCGGATGTAGATGTAGGCCCGCTCGCACCCGACGGCGTACGAGGCGATGGTGATGCCCTCGATCAGCTGGAAGGGGTTGTGCTCGATGATCTCGCGGTCCTTGAAGGTGCCGGGCTCGCTCTCGTCGGCGTTGCACACCACATAGGTGGGCTTGCCGGCGTCCTTGGGCAGGAACGACGCCTTGCGACCCATGGGGAACCCGGCGCCGCCACGGCCGCGCAGGCCTGAGCGGTGGAAGGCGTACAGCGCGTCGTCGGGAGGCATCTCCAGCGTCTCCTTCAGGCCCAGGTAGCCGCCAGCGCGTTCGTAGGCGGCAAGCGTGGTGAGATGGTCACCGAACTCGCGGTGGCGGTAGACGGCGTTGAGCTCGGGCACTAGCGGTCGTACCTCGCGGGCGCGGGCTCGGCGCGCAGGTCGTCGATCAGGCACGTGGCGTCGGCCGCCTCCAGCGGGCCCAGCTGCATGCCCGAATCAACCTGCAGGCAGGGTGCGCGGTCGCATGCCCCGATGCACTGCACCTTGGCCAGCGTGAACATCCCGTCAGCCGTGGTGCCCTCGCCGTCCAGCCCCAGGTAGTCGGCGATGTGCCCGAACAGCTCATCCGATCCGCGCAGCATGCATGAGAGCGTCACGCACACGTTGATGCAGTAGCGCCCGGTCTCGTCGAGGTAGAGCCGGTCGTAGAAGCTGGCCACGCTCTCCACGTAGGCCTGCGAGAACCCGGTGGCCTCGGCCACGGCGGCCATCGACTCCGCCGGAAGCCAGCCCACGTGGCCCTGTGCGTATCGCAGCGCGGGGAGGATGAGCGACCTGGGGTCGGCGTACTCGCCGCGCATCGGCGCCAGGTACTCCTCGATCTCGGCGATGGTCATCGGTCGACGCCCCCCATCACGGGGTCGAGCGTGGCCACGATGGCGATGAGGTCGGCCAGGTAGTTGCCGCGGCACAGGGGCGCGGTGGCCTGCAGGTTGACGAACGACGGGTCGCGCATGTGTACGCGGTGGGGCTTGGGCCCGCCGTCGCTCACCACGTAGCAACCCATCTCGCCGCGCGGGCTCTCGATGGGGGCGTAGGCCTCGCCGGCCGGCACCTTGAAACCCTCGCTCACCAGCTTGAAGTGGTGGATGAGGGCCTCCATCGACCACGCGAGCTCCTCGCGCGGGGGCAGCACCACCTTGCGGTCGTCCGCGATGGTGGGGCCCTCGGGCAGGCCGTCGATCACCTGCTGGATGATGCGCAGGCTCTCGCGCATCTCGCGCACGCGCACCAGGTAGCGCGCGTAGCAGTCGCCCTCGGTGGCGGTGGGCACCTCGAACTGGAAGTGCTCGTACCCTGAGTAGGGGTTGGTCTTGCGAAGGTCGTGCGGCACGCCGGCGGCGCGCAGGGTGGGGCCGGTCACGCCGAGGGCGATCAGGTCGTCCGCCGGCAGCACGCCCACGCCCTTCATGCGGTCCTTCCAGATCGGGTTGCCGGTCAGCAGCGCCTCGTACTCGTCGATGCGCCGGGGCATCTCGTCGATGAAGGCCTGCAGGCGCTCGATGAACCCCGGGGGAAGGTCCTGCGCGCAGCCACCCACCTGGAAATACCGGTGGTTCATGCGCTCGCCCGACACCATCTCGAACAGGTCGAGCAGCTCATCGCGCTCGCGGTAGCAGTAGAAAAACACGCTCATCGCGCCGAGCTCGAGGCCCGACGTGCCCAGCCACACCAGGTGGCTCGCGATGCGGTTGAGCTCGGCCAGTAGCACGCGAATCCACTGCGCGCGCCCCGGCACCTCGATGCCGAGCAGCTTCTCCACTGACATCGTGTAGGTCTTGATGTTGGCGAAGGGCGCCAGGTAGTCCATGCGGGTGACCAGCGTGACGCCCTGCCACCAGGTCTTGTTCTCGCACTGCTTCTCGATGCCGGTGTGCAGGTACCCGATCACCGGCGTGACCTCCTTCACCACCTCGCCGTCGAGCTCCACGATGAGGCGCAGCACGCCGTGGGTGCTCGGGTGGTTGGGGCCGAGGTTGATGAGCAGCGGGGCGCGCACGCCCGGGCGGGTGTCGGCAAGCATCTCGTTGGCCAGGGTGCGCTCAGCCGCCTCCTGCGGCGTGTAGGCCTCCACGCTGGCGATCACCCGCTCGGTGGGGGTGAGGCCGCGCTCCTCGCGAAGCGCCGCCAGGGTGGCCTCGCGGCTCTCGGCGGCAAGCGGGAAGTTCTCGGTGCGCGGGTCGGTGGTGCTCATGGTCGTGGCAGGTCGCGGGGCCTAGACGGCGTCCGAGAACTGCACCTCCTCGCCGCCGATGGGGTAGTCGCGCCTGAGCGGATGGCCATCCCAGTCGAGGGGGTTGAGAATCCTGCACAGGTCCGGATGGCCGTTGAAGCGCACGCCGAACATGTCGTATACCTCGCGTTCCATCCAGTTGGCCCCCGGCCACACGGAAGTGACTGACTCGATCTCGGGGTCGAGCGCGCCGGCCCATGTACGAAGCCGCACGCGGGCACCGGTGGCCAGCGATGTAAGCTCGTACGCCAGGCGAAACCGGCCGGGCTCGTCGGGGAAGTCCGCGCAGGTGATATCGCTCAGCAGAACGTACTGCGACGGCCCGTCGCGAAGCGCCCGGCAGGCCTCCACGATGCGTTCCTTCTGAACCTCCACGGTGAGCTCGCCGAGGAGTTCGTGCTCGCCGACGACTGCCCCGGGCGAGGCCATCTCGATCTGCGCCGACACGTCGCTCATGCGCGCACGTCCCCGTCGCCACCGGCCCGGTCGCCACCGGCGTCGGGCGCCTTGTCTCCGGGCTGCGCCACGGCTGTCGCCGTGTCGTCGGCCGCCTGCTCCGCTTCATAGCGCGCAAGCGCCTCGGCCTCGGCCGCGGCGACCATGGGCTCCACCACGGGGGCCTCGCCGGCCTGCAGCACGTCATGCCCGGCCGACATCTCGCGAAGCGCCTCGAGCTCGGCGGCGTGCTCCTTCTCCCACTCCGCGCGCTCGGCGCGGCGCTGGGCGATGAGCTCCGTGGACGTGACCTGCCCGTTCACGCCGATCTTCTTGCGCAGCACGTCGATGCCCTCCATCAGGCCCTCGGGCCGGGGAGGGCAACCGGGCACGTACACATCGACCGGCAGGATCTTGTCGACGCCCTGCACGACGGCGTAGTTGTTGAATACGCCGCCGGTGCTGGCGCAGGCGCCCATGCTGATCACCCACTTGGGCTCCAGCATCTGGTCGTAGATGTGGCGCACCACCGGGGCCATCTTCTGGGTGAGGCGGCCGGCCACGATCATCAGGTCGCTCTGGCGCGGCGTGCCGCGGAAGTACTCGGCGCCGAAGCGGCCCATGTCGAGGCGGGGGCTGAGCGTGTGCATCATCTCGATCGAGCAGCAGGCCAGGCCGAAGGTGGCGGGCCAGATGGCCGAGGTCTGGGTCCAGGCGATGGCCTTCTCCACCGTGGTGGTGAGCAGGCCCTTGCTCACCTCGGCGGTGAGCGGGTCGCGAAGGTCCCAGTCGATGTGGTCGTCGGTGCGGGGCGCGCGGCGGATGGGCGCGCCGGGAGGCGGGATCAGCGCCATTCGAGTGCCCTCTTCCTCCAGATGTACGCCAGCGCCGCAGTGAGGATGGCCATGAACACCGCCAGCTCAACCACCGCGACCGTGCCGAAGTCCTGCAGCACCACGGCGAGCGGGTACAGGAAGGCCAGCTCGATGTCGAACACGATGAAGAGCATGGCCGTGAGGTAGAAGTCGATCGAGAACCGCTGCCTCACTGGCTGCACGGTGAGGATGCCGCTCTCGAACGGCAGCTCCTTGGTCGGGTTCGGGCGCTTGCGACCGATGGTCGACAACGTGAACAGCGCCACGGCGACGCCGCCGCCGAGGATGATGTAGATCAGGAGTGGAAGCCAGGTATATAGGTCCAAAGGGACCGGCCTCTCCGCAGTCGCCGCAGTGTTCCGATGGTGTGTACCACCGGGCGGTACGGAGTCACCCTAACAGCGGTCGCGCACAAGCGCACCATCGTGCGGATTGCCTCATGGCAACGGGGATCTCAGGGGTCCCCCAAGTACCATTTGTAACATTCTCGTGACGAAAGCGCACAAGCCCCCAGAGCCCCGGTGTCAGGCACTTAACCGAAAGCAGGGGGACCACCCCCAAGGCTTCGTTGACACAACTTCGTGTCGTGTTCGTTGCGATGCTACTGCCCTTGATGACATCCGCCGGTGGACCATCGAGGGGTGAGATTCACGCGCCACGAGCGCAATCGCTTGCGCTTCTTCCGGCTCTCGGCGGATGACATCGCCACCTCCGTCTTGATCGACTCGGGCTGGATATCTCAGGACGACCGGGGCAACATCGAGGTCACGGGCTTCATCCGCGGCCATCGCGTGACGGCGGTCTTCGCCAGGGATGAGCCCGATTTCGTGATGACCAACTTCGGGGAGAGGGGGAGACGACCGTGAGAGCGCTCTACGACAGCGAGGCGCACGCCATCTGGATCGACGTCATCGATCCCCCTGCAACAACGGGCGTGGGCGCTGATGACGACACCTACCCGACCCTCCCGCACTACGACACAGACGATCGGCTCATCGCCGTGGAGCTCCTCCGGGCCGAAACGCTCTCCGAGGAGAAGGTCGTGACCGCCCTCACCGGACTCGACCTCGACATCCCCACGCTGCTGGCCGCGTGGCGCGCCGGCGTTGCGGCCCCCGATCGCGAGGTCGTGGTGGGCCTCGCCATCCCCGCCTAGCCGGTGGCCATCGACCGCATCGCCTGGTTCTCGGACCTCGTGGCCGAGAACCCCGATGAGCCCCGCGCAAGGTTCGGCCTGGCCGTGGCGCTGCGGCAGGCCGAGCGGTGGGACGATGCCGTGCCGCAGTACCGCGCCTACCTCGACCTGGCCACCGACGAGGGCGCGGCCTACGGCCATCTCGCCGAGTGCCTGGCCGCGCTGGGCGACGACGACGCAGCTGCCGACGCCTATCTGGCCGGCATCGACGCCGCACTGGCGCACGGCCACGCCGGCCTGGCCGACGACTTCCGCGAGGCCATAGAGGGCCTGGGCTGAGCGCCACCTCGCAGCCGCTCTCGCTGCGCGGCGCCGCGCGGTTCTGGGCGCGCAACGCCACCATCGGGCGCAAGACGATCCTCACCACGCTCGGCCCGCGCTTCGTGGAGGCCATCGCCTACCTGGCCATCATGGGCCTGGGCCTGGGCGCCTATCTCACGTCGGTGGACGGCGTGTCGTACGTGGTGTTCATCGCGCCCGGCATCGCCGCCAGCGCGGTGATGTTCGGGGCCATCCTCGAGACGTCCTACAACGCCTTCGTGCGCATCCACGTACGAAGGGTGTTCGAGGCAGCGGTCACCACGCCCCTCTCGGTGGGCGACGTGGTGGTGGGCGAGTACATGTGGGGCGCCACCCGCGGCACCATCTACGGGGTGGTGTTCCTCATCGTGATGGCGCCCTTCGGGCTCATCGAGAGCTGGTGGGCGCTGCTGTGCCCGCTGGTGTTCGTGATCGGCGCCCTCACGTTCGGGGTGCTCGGCATGACCTACACCTCGTTCACCTCGAACATCGAGCACTTCAACATCTTCTGGACCGGCGTGATGACGCCCATGTTCCTGTTCGGGGGCATCTTCTTCCCGTTCACGGCGCTGCCTGACTGGGCGCAGGTGATCGGCTGGTGCCTGCCGCTCAGCCACATGGTGGCCGCCACGCGAGAGCTGGTGATGGGTGACGTGGGATGGGTCACCCTTGGCCACGTGGCCGTGCTCGCCGCCTTCGCCGCGGTGCTGTTCTGGGTACCCGTGCGCCGGCTCGGTCGCACGCTCCTGGCGTAACCGCGAGTCCGAGCCGCCGGAGCTTGTGAACATGGTGTTACACCGGTGAAACATGCCGCTCGCGGACCCGTAGCGTGCGACCCATCGTCAGCGTCTTGAGGAGTTCTTCTACATGAAGCACAGCATCCTCGTGGCGGGCGGGGTGCTCGTCGCATCCGCCTCGCTCATCGCCGCCGGGTGCGGCTCCAGCAGCACGTCGAGTGCCGACACCACCGCAACAGGTGGCGGAGAGGCCCCCGCCGGCGCCGCCGTGGGATCGGGCGCCACGTTCCCGGCGCTGGCCTACACCCGTTGGTGCCAGGAGTCGGAGACATGCACCTATGCCGCCAAGGGATCCGGCGCGGGCATCAAGGACCTCACCTCGGGCACCGTCGCCTGGGCGGGGTCGGATGCCCCCCTCGAAGCCGAGGAGCAGAAGGCCATCGGCAAGACGGTCTACTACTTCCCCACCCTGCTGGGCGCCATCACCCTGCCCACCAACATCGAGGGCGTCAGCAAGGCCATCAACCTCACCGGCCCGGCGCTCGCGGGCATCTTCGACGGCGAGATCACCACCTGGGATGACAAGGACATCGCCGCGAGCAACCCGGGCGTCACCCTGCCGTCCAAGCCGATCACCGTGTGCGTGCGCGCCGACTCGTCGGGGACCTCCTACAACTTCACGGCCTACCTGGCGCAGGTAAGCCAGGGCTTCGCCGACAAGATGGGTGCCAAGGGCAGCAAGACGCCCACGTGGACCGCCAAGGTGTCCGCGAACCCCGGCAACCCGGGCGTGGCCAACTGCGTGAAGAGCAACCCCAACTCCATCGGGTACGTCGACCTGGCCGACGCCACGCAGGCGGGCCTCGCCGACAAGACGGCGGCCATCGGCGTGGAGGGCAACTACGTGGCGCCCACCACGGCGTCCATCGAGGCGGCCGGCGCGGCTGCGGACATCACCGACAACCTGGTGGTCGACGTGGCCAACAGCCAGGCGAAGGGTGCCTACCCGCTGGTGGCCACCACCTACGCCCTCGCGGTGCAGGGCGGCAACGACAATGCGGCCGTGAAGAAGGTGCTCACCTACTTTCTCGGAAGCATGGCGCAGGGACAGCTGGCGGGCATCGGCTACGCCCCGCTGCCCGCGGATCTGAACAAAGCCGCCACCGCGCAGCTGGCGAAGTTGGGGTAGCACCCGCTCCACAGCCGAGCAGCATTCGCAGCACCCATGCAGCACACACCGGCCGGGCCCCCAGGGGTCCGGCCGGCGGCGTTTCGGGACGTCTAGCGAAGCGCCAGCACCAGCCGCAGCGCGTCATCGACCTCCGCGGCCTCGTCGGCGCCGAGGCGCCCGAGCCGTGCTCCCACCCGGTCCACGTCGATCGCGGTCATTTGATCGGTCATCAATGTCGAGGGCGTGCCGTCGAGCACCACGACCGGGCGTATGCGCCCTGCGACCGCCGATGCCGAAAGCGGCGCGACCACCACCGTGGAGAGCGGCGAGAGGGAGTCGGCCTGCAGCACCACTGCGGGGCGCACCCCGGCCTGCGACCTGCCGCTGGCACGCCCGAACCGCACCCGGTGGATGTCGCCGCGCCTCAGTCCGGCCACGGCGCCCGGGCCTCGTCCATCTCGCGGCGCACCTGCATGGTGTGCGCCACCTGGTCGGGGTTGGCCATCATCCGTTCGCACTCCGCGCGCAGGGCGGCGTCCGTGCCGCGCGCCGCCGCAGCCTCCACCAGCGCGGTGCGCACGGCCTCCGACTCGGTCATGCCGGTGCGCACCAGCATCCGCAGCGCCAATCGCGACTCATCATCGAGCCGCGCTCTCACGATCTTCTCGGGCATGGGCTCATCGTGGCACAAATCGTGCCACGCCTGCATGTGACGCCTCAGCGCCCCCTGGTGCCGGAACGCGCGCTGATGCGTGTCAACCAACGCGCGCCCTCCGACCTCCGCCGGTCGAGTGCATCGGCGTCCGCCTCGGCCACCCGGCTCACCCCGCTCAGGCGGTTCAGCTCGCCGTTCACCTGCGCGTGGCTCATGCCCGTTGCCCCGGCGATGGCCCTCACCAGCACGGCGTTGGCATCGCGCAAGGCCCGCCGCCGCGCCACCGGGCTCTGCTCGGCGGCGACGCTCTCCAGGTGCGGCGCATCCGCCAACTGCAGCTCGAACCCCTCTGCCGCCTGCGCCCACTGACCCTTCAGGTGCTGGGTGGGCGCCACCACCACCAGCCGCCGCCCTGGGTGCGCGGCCAGGTCCTGGCGGGCGGCTGCCAGCGCGAACGTGGTCTTTCCGGCACCCGGCGTGGCCACCGCGAGGAAGTCGTCGCCGTCGCGCGCGCGGAAGGCATCGAGGGCCGTCTTCTGCCACTTTCGGAGGCGGATTGTGCGAGGGGAGGCGGCCACGGAGCGCGGGAGGCTAGCCAGCCCTCCCCCCGAGGGGCGCCGCCCTGCATCCTGCGTAGCCAGCCAGCCGCTACCCCAGCAGGGCCTCTGCCCGGGCCACGTTCTCGAGCCCCACGCGATCGCCCTCTGCCCGCTGGTCGGCGTCCCACTCCGGCCCCGGGTCCTCGCGCAGCGACCCCGGCGGTTCCTGCCCCAGCGTCTGGCGCACGGCATCGCACCAGGCATCCGGTAGCTCGTCATCAGGCACCTGCCCCGCCATCGCCCCCAACTGCAGCGCCCACAGCCGCCCCAGCGTGGCGGGGTTGTATCCACCACCCGCGGTGTTGAGCAGCCGCCCCGCGCAGGCGTCATCCGCCAGTGCCACCACCCGCCGGTACATCTCCTCCATGCCGGCCATGGTCATCTGAAGGTGGGTGAGGGGGTCGGCGTGGTGCACGTCGGCGCCCAGGTGCACCACCAGCGCGTCGGGGGCGAAGGCCCGCACCGCGGGTTCCACCACCCGCTCCACCGCCGCGAGCATGGCCACATCCCCGGCGAAGGGCGGCAGCGGCACGTTCACCGTGGTGTCGGGCGTGCCCACCGGGCCGCGCTCGGTCACGTCGCCCGTGCCGGGATAGAACCCGTACGCGAACTCGTGCACGCTCACCGTGAGCACCCGCGGGTCGTCGTGGAATATCCACTGCACCCCGTTGCCGTGATGGGCGTCCAGGTCCACATAGGCCACGCGCTCGGCCCCGGCGTCGAGCAGCCAGGCGATGGCCAGCGCGCAGTCGTTGTAGATGCAGAAGCCCGACGCCTTGTTGGCAAACGCATGGTGAAGCCCGCTTGGCGCCGGGCAGAAGGCACGCGACCCCGCGCCGCCATCCCACACCGCC
>VGCE01000013.1 GCA_016870155.1 Actinomycetota bacterium
GCGCCCCCGCCCGCGCCGCTGCCGCCCTCGATCTCGTCTGCCACGCGATGCCAGGAGGGGCACATGCAGCACCACCGGAACGATTGATGACCGTGGGGAAACGATACGACCGCGCCCGGCCAGTGCGTATCCTGACTCCTCGATGCGTAAGGAAGCAGCCACCCCCCGACGCCTCTCAGGTGATGACTACGACCTGGATGCCGTCGTGGCCTCGTACTGGGACCCGGTTCTGCAGTGGATCCGCTCCACCGGAAAGGTGCGCGGCGGTGAGGCCGACGAGGTGCGCCAGGACGTCTTGCTGCGGGTCACCCGCGAGATCCGCGCGGGCAAGCGCTACCGCCTGCCCATCGGCGCGGCCATCTTTCAGATCACCAACTGGACGATCCGCGGCTACGTGGCCGAAGCCGCCGGCCGGCGCGAGCGCGAGCAGCCCTTCGGGGAGCTTCCCGGTGATGAGCCCTTCGACACCGGCGCCGAGCACGAGATCGACCAGGTGGGGGAAGACGAGGTGGTGCAGGAGCTCTTCGCGCGCCTGGGCGACCGCGAGGGCACCCTCATGACCATGCACTACCTTCAGGGCCTCGACCTGGCCGAGGTTGCGGACGCCATGGGCATCACGGCCAACAACGCCCATCAGATCCACCACCGGGCCAAGAGGCGCATCCACGACTGGCTCGTGGCGGGAGGCACGTGAGCGACATCCCGGCACTGGCCGAGGAGTTCCGGCAGGCCTACGCGGCGGGCGAGCACCCCGACGCCGCGGCGTTCCTCGCCCGCGTGCCCGAGGACCAGCGCGACGAACTCGGCCGCCTCATCCGCGCGGTGCTGGCCGACGAGCCGCCGCCCGACCCCGCCCCCGAGACCCTTCTCATGGTGCAGGCCATGCGGCGCGGCGAGCCGCCCCTGCTCGAGCTTCGCACCGCCCGGGGCATGACCCGCGACCAGGTGGTGAGCGACCTGCGCGAGGAGCTCGGGCTGGAGCCCGCCGATGAGCAGCGCGTGGCGGTGTACTACCACGAGCTCGAGACCGGCCAGCTGCCCCTTGCCGGCATACGCGACCGGGTATTCGAGGCCGTGGCCACGGTGATGGGCGTGGCCCGCTCATCGCTGCTGCTGCAGGGCCCCCAGGGCGGGGGCGCCGGCGCCCCGCAGGCGGTGTACGCCCGGGCCGAGCCCGGCACCGAGGTGAACCTCGACGCCCTCGCGGCGCTGCCCGGCGAGCCCGGCGCGGTGGACGATCTGTTCACGGGCGGGCCGGGGTGAACCCCCACGGGCGTCGCGAGTCGGATCCGCGCGCCCAGCACCTGCTGGCGCGCTTCACCCTTCGCTTCGGGAAGATCACGGGCCCCGTGCCGGTGGACGCCGTGGCCCGCGACCTGCTGGGGCTCTTCGTGATGGAGAGCGACGACATCCAGGTGTCGGGCCTGCTGGTTCCCGACCGGCGCTACGTGTACCTCAACGCCCGCGAGGCCCGCGAGAGCGAGGGCCGCCGCAGGTTCACCCTCGCCCACGAGATCGGCCACTGGGTGTGCCAGTGCGACGAGGGCCGCGCCGGGAGCCCCGAGCCCATCCTCTGCCGCGAATCCGACATGGCATCGCGTACTGGCGGCGCGCTGGAGCGCGAGGCCAACAACTTCGCGGCGTCGCTGCTCATGCCAGAGCAGGGCGTGCGCCAGGCGGCGGCCGACGGGCTCGACGTGGAGGCCGCCGCCGAGCTCTTCGGCGTGAGCGACATCGCCATGGAGTGGCGCTACTTCAACCTCGAGATCACCGACGCCCGGCCAGGCCGCGAGCGCTGACGCGCGCGGCGCGCGGGATACACCCGCACAAACCCCCCCAAATCGCTTCCCGGAAAATTTCGATTCGGCAAGCGGTGGCACATAGATCGCTGACAGGTGGCGCGTTGGCTGCTCCTCACACCCCGGACAAGGAGTTCAGATGCCCTCTCGCACCGCCAAGATCACGACCGCGCTGGTAGCCGTCACCGTCGGAGCCGGCGGCCTGGGCGCAGCCCCCCTCTTCGCGCAGGGGGGATCCGACGGCCCGCGCGGCGGAGGCCACCACCACGGCCCGCCCGCGCAGGGCGCCCAGCAGCCCGGTAGTGGGCTCGGCGTAGGCCCGGGCACGGGCTTCGGCCAGATGCCGGGCGCGCCGGCCACGCAGCCCGGTGTGCCCGGCACCCAGCCGGGCTCGGGCCCGCGCACCCCGGCGCCGGGCATGGCGAGCCCCGACATCACCAGCCCCCGCGTGGGCCCGGGTGGCGACACCTTCCTCGGCGAGGGCATGCGCCGCGGGCGCAGCTTCCGGGTGTCGTGCGGGTTCGCGAAGTCCGGCATTTTCGACCCCATCGTGTTCCCCGGGCAGGACCCCGCCGGCCACGACCACCAGTTCTTCGGCGCCACCACCATCAACAAGGACTCCACGGGCGCGAGCCTGGTGGCCGCCAACATCAACGGCGACGCCACCACGTGCACGCGCCTGCGCGACGGGTCGGCCTACTGGATGCCATCGCTGCAGGTGGCCGACGACCCCGCCAATCCCGTGACCGTTCAGCCCGATGAGATCCGCGTGCGCTACCACGCGCCGCGCGGGCAGCGCGTGCGCAGCTTCCCGGTGGGCTTCACGCTGGTGGCCGGCGACAAGGGCGCCACCACGGTGCAGGCCAACGCCGGCTGGCGCTGTGAGTTCGACCGCCCGGGCACGCCGCTCGAGGCCGCGCCGCCGCCCTGCGACACCGACGAGGCCATCGTGGGCGTGGTGAGGTTCCCCAACTGCTGGGATGGCCGGAACGCCACCAACCCCACGCAGGCCCACATGGCCTACCGTGTGAACGGCGCCTGCCCCACCACCCACCCGGTGGCCGTGCCCGAGCTCGTCGAGGAGGTCTTCTGGCCCAGCGACGGCCAGGACCACGCCTACCAGCTGTCCTCGGGCAACGCCGCGGGCCTGCACGCCGACTTCATCAACGGCTGGGACCAGCGCGCGCTGCGCAACCAGGTGCGCCGCTGGCTCAACCGCCGCGGGTAGCGACGCACGGATAACACGATGGGCGATTCGGGCTCATCGGCCCACTCGGGCCCCCGGCGCGAACCGGCTGCCGGGGGCCCGAGTGCTTTTCCCGACCATGCTTACCTTTACCGCTCACACGGTCTGTAAAACCGGGGCCGCGCTTCGGGCGAAGGCGTAGGGTCTCGACATGACCCTCATCCCCCTAGGCGGAGGGCACCCTCAAAGATCCGGTGGGCGTGTCGCTCATCGAGTCGCCG
Organism: Actinomycetota bacterium; assembly: GCA_016870155.1. Classification (GTDB taxonomy): domain Bacteria; phylum Actinomycetota; class Thermoleophilia; order Miltoncostaeales; family Miltoncostaeaceae; genus SYFI01. The sequence continues at coordinate 3,267 of VGCE01000013.1, forward strand.
TGGGCTCTGCCCACGGCGCGCCGTCGGCCAGTCTCGGGGGGGACTTGCCGATGGCGTCGCGCCGCCCGCTGGCCTTCGGGGGTCCGGCGGGCGGCGCCCCTTGATTTCCTTCGCGTTCCCCCGCGGCTTGCTTACACGCCCCAACCCCAGCGCAATGCGCGCGCAGCACCCTGCCGGTCATGCACGAGGTTCACCCGCACGACCTTCCGGAACGCATCCGCGTGCTCCGCACCCTGCGCACCATGGTGATGGAGGACGACCTGACCCTGGCGCGCTCGCGCGCGTCGGGGGCGCTCACGGGCCGCGCGATGGCCCACCAGGCAGAGGCCGAGATGATCGCCGAGGCCAATGCCCTGGCCATGGCCATCGCCGCCAGCGTGGCGACCCCTGAGCCGGCGGATGCAGCCGGCGGGCCGACCCGCCACCTCAACCTCATGCGCTGATCACCCGCCGGGGCCCTGGCTGCACCTCCGCCACCTGGGCCTGGGCGTGTTCGAGCGCATCTGGCAGCGCATCGAACACGAGGGCCTCATCATCAAGGACGGTCGCGACATCCGCGACATGACCGACGACGAGATCATGGACTGGGTGGTCGAGCAGCAGCACGAAGCCCGCACCGACCGCCCCGCGACCCCCGCGGTGCCGGACGACCCGGCCGACGACTACCTCATCACCCTCGCGCGCACGTGGGACGCCGCGCTCGTCACCGGCGATCGCCACCTGCTCGACCTGCCGGGCATGCCGGTGATCATGCGGCCCGCCACCTTCCTGCGGCTGCTGGCCTAGGCTTTTCGCATGAACACCACCCCCCTCGCGTGAAGCTCCCGTCCCCCGCCCTCGTGGTATCCCTCATCGCGCTCGCCGTGGCCCTGGGCGGCACCGGCTACGCCATCACCCAGTTGCCGAGGAACTCCGTGGGCACGGCGCAGATCAAGAAGAACGCCGTCACGGGAGCCAAGGTGAGGCCCCGCACCCTCGACGCCAGCAAGTTCAGGAAGGGCACCCTGCTGCGCGGGCCCGCCGGGGCGCAGGGGCCGCAGGGCGAGCGCGGTGAGCGCGGTGCGCAGGGCGCATCCGGCACCCCGTCGCCGCTGGCCACCACCGACGCGCTCACCATGCCCGCCACGGGCGCAGCCCCCGGCGCTGCCCGCACGGCAGCGACGTTCGGGCCGGTCACCATCCGGCTCAGGTGCTTCGACCGGGGAGGCGCCACGGGAATCGCCATCGAGGCCATCTCCAGCCAGTCGGGCCCCATCATCACGTGGCCCGAGGGCACAAGCACCGGCGCCACCCTCGTGGCCGACGTGGCCCAGCAGCCGGCGGGCTACATCTACGGCCCCACGGGATCCGAGGCGGGGGCCGCCAACATGCGCATCGGCATCGCGCTGCCCGACGGCCGCGCGGCCACCACCACCGGAATCATCGGCTGGAACAGCCTGGGCGCCGGCTGCTGGCTGTTCCTGGCGTAGGGCGCGAATCCCGCGGCCACGAGGGCCGCGCCGGCCACGGCCATGAGCGAGGGGGCGATTCGGTTCATGGGGGCAGGCAACGCCCCGGTACCCACCGGGTCAAGGCGCGCGGGTGCGGACGGGCCCGGCGCGACGGGGCCGGACGCTTCCGGCGAACACGGTCGGTACCTAGTATTCCGCACATGAGGACTCCCCCGTCCGCAGCCCTCATCACCTCCCTCATCGCCCTGGCAGTGGCGCTCGGCGGCACCGGCTACGCCGTCACCCAGCTGCCCAGGAACTCCGTGGGCAACGCGCAGCTGAAGAAGAACGCCGTCACGAGCGCCAAGGTGAAGAACGGTTCGCTCACCGCCGTGGACTTCAAGAAGGGCACGTTGCTCACCGGCCCCAGGGGCGCGGCGGGTGCGCCCGGGGCCACGGGGCCGGCGGGGGCCTCCGGTGCCCCGGGCGCGCAGGGCGCCACGGGCCCGCAGGGACCGAGCGAGGCCACCAGCGCCCTCAGGGCTACCCCGGTCGACCTGGCACCCGCATCCGCATTCGCCGCGGTGGTGAGCCTGGCCGGAAACGGAACCCCTCTCACCGTGGCGGGTGCCCGGCAGGTGCAGATCCAGGCCATGGTCACCATCTCGCGCGACAACGCCCTTCGCACCGTCGCGGCCCCCGCGCGGTGCCGTGCGCTGCTCGGGCCCTCGGGCGGCGCGCTGGCGCAGGTGGGCGCCGATGCCCAGATGATCATGCCGGCATGGAACGGCACGAGTACGGACACCACCTTCGACCAGGTGATCGTGGTGGCATCGGGAACCGTCTCGGCATCGGGCACCTACAACGTGCGCATCGAGTGCGCGGGTGGTGAGCCCACGCGTCCCGTCCGGGCGGAGTCGGCGGCGCTCAACGTGATCGCCGCCGCGCCGTAGTACGCGTCAGTGATGGGCGCCCCTCCCCCGCGCTGATGATCACCGGTATCGGGCGCGCCCCCGACGGCATGGCAGGGGTGGATGTCCGACGCGTCCCCGGCTATGGGGCGTTACCCGCCCCGCTGTCCCTCAGCATCCCCGCGATGTCGTTGTGGATGTCCGCCCAGTCGCCCGGGCTCTGCATCTCCAGGCGGTCGAGCGCGGCGAAGAGCGGGGGCGCCATGCGTCGGGGGTTGTCGGGGTGGGTCTTGTTGAGGAACCAGCTACAGGCCACCACCCAGGCGGGCTCGGCACCGGGGGTGTCGCCGAAGTCGCGCTGGGCGCGTGACGGCATGGCCCCGGCCAGCGCCAGCCCCTGCTCGCTCACCGAAAGCGGCGGGGCGTCGGAGCACTCGCGCACCTAGCCCTGCGCCAGCGCGCGGATCCGCTCGTGCTGCTCGGTGGTGATGGGCGGCTGCGGTCCGTCGGGATCGCTCATCGGGCGAAGGGTCAGGAGTACCCGGCCCGCTCCTCACGGTGACTGTCACCGGGGGTGACAGTCACCGGGGTAAGCCTTTGGCTGCTCATCCGCGACAATGAACGTGCATGCTGCGCATCGTCCACTCAGTCAACGGATCTGCCGCGTGGGACGCCGCGCTGGACGGCTGGCGCGCAGATGACGGCAGCAAGCTGATCGTGGCCGGCCCCTTGGCCCGCCACCGGGTGCTGGTGCGCGAGGTGAGCGAGCGCGGCACCCTGCTCGGCGGCGTGGTGGATACCCAGGAGCGCCTGTGGCGCGACGTGGGAAGCCGCGCCGAGGTGCCTGCACCCCTGGATGACGTCGAGCTTCGCGCCGCGGTGGTGGACGCCCTTCGCGACCCGAGCATCCCACCCCGGCTGGCGGCTGTTGCCAATCACGCGGGCGACATCGACCGCCTGGTGGCGCACCTGAAGCACTTGGACGACTGGGTGCACGACGACTACCCCGCCCAGACCCCCATCGAGGGCGGCATCGCCGACCTGCGGCAGCTGCTGGCCGACCGCGGCGTGGTAAGCCGCGCGCGGTTCCGGGTGCTGGCCGCCCAGGCCGCTGTGGGCGTGGCATACGGGCAGGGGCTGCACGTGGTGCCGCCATCGGCGATCCGCCCCACCACGGGGATGTTCCTGCAGGCACTCGCCCGCGGCACCAACGTGACCCTCTACCTGGCGGTGCTCCCCGCCGACCTCGAGCCCCTGCTTGCCCAACTGGGAGTCGACATGCAGGCGGGCCAGGCCGACGGCAGCATCGAGGTGATGGAGCAGATCACCACCGCGCCCCCTGCCCCGGTGCGCCTGGTGGAGGCCGATGACGAGATCGAGGTGGCGGTGGAGCAGGCGGCCACGTGGGGTGAGGGCGGCGTGCCGCTGGATGACATCGCCATCTGCGTGGCGTCGAACGACGACGCCGACGGCGCCATTCAGGCGGCGGCCCGCCGCGGCCTGCCCGTGGTGGCCGGGCGGGGCGCCGCCATGCGCGACTCCCTCGTGGGGGCGATCCTCGAGCGCATCACGCTCACGCTCGACGCCGCGGCAGACATGCCGCGGCTTCGCGACGACCTCATCGCCGACCTTGCCGAGAGCCCCGACGCCGACGCACTTGGCCTTGGCCCCGACGACATCGTGGCAATCGAGGCCGCCCGCGCCACCGGCACGCTGGATGAGGCCGAGGCCCTTCATACCCTGGGCCTGCGCCTGGCCGAGCACGCCTACCAGCACGCGGGAGGCACCATCGAGGTGCTCGGCCCGCAGCTGCAGCAGGCCTACCTGTGGCTGGACGCCCTGCGTGTGCAGCTGGCCACCCTTCGCGCCCACGGCGTGGATGCCGCGCCACGCGCCCACCTGATCCTCGAGCAGAGCGTAGCCGTGCCCCGCCCGCGCGGCACCACCGGCGGCGTGGCGATCATCCGACCGCACGAGGCCGCTTCGTTAGGTGTCAGGCACGTAATCATCACCGGGCTCTCCGCCGGGCAGCTGCCCGCGCCGCCCCCGGCATCGCCCTTCGCGTCGCGCGCGCTACTCGACGCCCAGCCGCTGCTGCGCCCGCGCGATGAGCACACCGACTTCTCGGCCGCGCGGGCGATGGCATCGAGCGCCCTCACCCTGGTGCGCCAGCCGCAGGGGGCCGATGGCATCGAGCGCGACCCCTCGCCGTGGTTCCTCGAGGCCGCCGAGGGCGAGGTGGCCGAGGGTCAGCAGCCCGAGCAGGTGAGCGCCCGCGACGGCCGCGCGCCCCGGCGCATCCTCCAGGCCCGTGCCCGCGCCGGGCTCACCGACGCGCCCGCCGTGGCCCAGGCGCTTGAGGCCTTAGATCGCCACCGGCGCGATCCGGAGTTCCCGGGCAGCACGCGAGAGCAGATCAGCGTGACCACCCTGGAGGAGTACCTGCGCTGCCCGCTGGGCTGGATGGTGGGCCGCCACATGCGCCCGTGGAGCCGCGGCGGCACCAACATGCACATGGGCAACGTGGCCGACAACGCCATGACCGCCGCCATGAACTTAGGCGGCGACCGGCCGGTGCAGGTGGCCCCGGTGGACGAGCGCATTCACCACGCCGTGGCCAGCCTCGCCGCCGACCCCGAGATGGCCCTGGTGCCCCGCGATCGGCGCGCCATGCTGGCCCAGTGGACCGAGGCCACCTGCGCCAAGTACTTCGACCCCGACTACATGAACACCATCGCCCCGGGCTGGCGCCCCATCGCCGCCCAGGTGCGGCTGCGCAGCACGACGATCGTGGACGGCTTCACCATCACCGGCGTGGCCGACCGCGTGGACCTCACCGACTGGGGCGTGCTGGTGATCGACTGGAAGCTGCAGCGCACGATCCAGATCCCCGACGACCCCAAGCGCCGCGACGAGCTGCAGAAGGGCCTCTACCCCCTCATGGCCGCGGGATCTCCCGACCTGGGCCTGCCCCGCGAGATCCTCGGGTTCCTCTACGTGAGCATCGCCCACCAGGACCACGTGGGGAGCACCGTGCGCGAGGTGGGCGGCGGCGGCGCGGTGGACGACCAATGGCAGGCCGACACCGCCCGCGCCAAGGAGCGCGCCGCGCTCGCCTGCCACGGCATACGCGACCAGCAGGTGTGGGACACCGGCGAGTACTGCGACGCCCCGTGGTGCGGGCACTCGCTGATCTCCACCACCGGGCGGGGCGGCCTGTGAGCACGGCGCATCCCCCGGACAACCCCTACGGCCTGTCGCCCACGCAGGCCAAGGCCCTGGCCGAGCCCGGCGACTTCGCGCTCACCGCCGGCGCGGGATCGGGCAAGACCCACACGCTGACCGCGCTGGTGGCACGTGATCTGATCGAGCACGACATCGCGCCTGAGGACATCCTCGTGTGCACCTTCACCCGCGCGGCGGCCGCCAACGTGACCGCCCGTATCGAGGATCGCCTCCGCACCCTGGCGCCGGAGCGCTCGGGCCAGGCCACGCTTCGCCTGATGTGCGGCACGATCGACTCGGTATGCGGCCGCCTGGTGGCCGAGCGGGCGCTCGATCTCGGCATTCCCATCTCCCTCACCCCGGGTGACGAGCGCGAGCTGGTGCCCCTTCGCCATCAGGCCGCAGCCCTGGTGCTGGCCGAGCTCACCACTGAGCAGGACGAGGTGCTGCGCACCGCCTTCAGCCCCATGCCCGAGCGCCTGGGCGAGGAGATCCAGGCGTTCCACGACCGCGCGCTTCGCCTGCGGGTGGACCCGCATGCCCTGCACGTGCCGCCCGCGCACCCGCCAACGCAGGCCGAGATCGACGAGGTCATCGCGACGATCAGGAAGATCCTCGCCGACGGGCGCGCCAACGCCCGGGCCACCGACTCGTTCACCTCCGACCTGGCCCTGCTCGAAGCCGGCCGGGTGATGGACACCCGCGGCAAGCCCGGCCGGGTGATCGCCGATCTTCAGCCCCTGCTCGAAGACGCCAAGGCGGGAATGGCCGACCTCAAGCAGCGGGTGATCGACTCCGAGCTTCGCCCGGCCGCCCTGGCGATCGCCGAGGCGCTCCGGCTGTACGACCACCACTACCGGGCGCTCAAGGCCCAGGCGGGAATCGCCGACTACACCGACATCGCCGAGCTGGCGCTCCGGCTCTCATCCCTGCCCCACCCCCGCAGGTTCCGGCGCGTGTACGTGGACGAGGCGCAGGACACCTCCCCGCTGCAGATGGACGTGCTCCTCGACCTGGTGGCGCCGGGCGGCCAGATGATCCCCGTGGGTGATGCCAACCAGAGCATCTACGGGTTCCGCGACGCCGATGTGTCGGTGTTCCTCGATCTCGTCGAGAGCGAGGACATGGGCCGCGCCACGCTGGATGAGAACTTCCGCAGCCAACCCGCGGTGCTGGCGGGCATCAACGCCCTGGCGCGCCTCATCCTGAACCCGCCCTCGATCCCTGAGGGCAGCACCCTTGCCCGCGGCGCGGCGGCGCTGGTGCAGATGACCCCCGCCGCCACCCCCAAGCACCCCCCGGTGGAGCACCCGGCCATCGATGCGCTGTACCTCATCGGCGAGCGCCGCCAGCCATCGGCCGAGGAGGAGGCCCGCATGGCGGTGCCGGCGATCCTCGACCGCGCCCACCACCTGGGGC
>VGCE01000014.1 GCA_016870155.1 Actinomycetota bacterium
TCATGCATGCCGGACCGCGCGACGGTGTCCTGGCCGGGGACGAACCCCCACTGCGACGCCTCCATGCTCAGCGCCAGCTGCGGCGTGGCCGAGTAGCGCCTTACCGTGGCGATGTACGCCGGAGCGTGCACGCGCACCAGCCCCTGGTCGTCCATGCCCGGGGGGTCCACCACCTGGGTGCCCGGGGCGTCCAGCATGCCCATCTGCCCGAGAAGGTCCCAGGCGAGTCCGCGGCGCAGCGGCCGCTCGTCGTCATCCGACGGGTTGTACGCCTGCAGGCGCGGGCTCCATGGGATGGTCACCTGTGTAGCGCGGCCGGCCGGGCTCATGGCCTGAGCCTACGCCCGCAGGGCTGCACTACGGAGGGCCCGAGGGAGCGCCCTACGGCGCCCCCACCGACACCTCGAAGGTCACGGTGTCCGACGCGGTGTCCTTGCCCGGCGCGAACTCCTCGAACACCAGGGTGCCCGAGCCCTCGCCGCTCGCGCGGTAGGCGAAGATGTGCGCGCCGGGCGACCCCGGGGCGTCGCCCTCGGTCTCGACGTCCTCGTCGATCAGCTCGATCAGCGACGCCGCCGTGCCGCCGGTTTGCTTCCACTCATACCCGGTGCTGGGCGACTGGCTCAGCTCCACGGCGAAGATTGCGCCCAGGGTCTCGTTGATCACCGTGCCGGAGTCGGGCCGGTAGATGCTGGCGCTCTCGGTGGCCCCGTTGGCCTCGGTCACCGTTGCGGTGCTGGCGTCGTCCACGGCCGTTGACGTGGCCGCGGTGTTGGCGCCCGTGGTGGCCGCCTGTGAGTCGCCGCCGCAGCCCGCCAGGGCACCGGCGCCGAGGGCGGCCACGCCAAGCGCGGCCGCGATGCGAATGCTGATGGAGGAGTTCATGCGCCCATGCTGCCAGCCCGACCCGACGCGCCGCCTCGCTGTATCAGCCCCCGCCCGGACCCCCCACCAGCGGCAGCAGCACCGGCGCGAGCGATCCGTAGCGGTCGATCTCGCAGCCGTTGGTGCGCGTGAGGGTGGTGTCCACGGGCTGGCCGGCCCAGCGGCCGTACAGCACGATCTGCTCAGGCCCGCCGTATTGCTGGCTGCACACCTGGTCGGCGGGCACGGGGTCGAACGCCGCCGTGAGCGACTCGATCTGCTCGCAGGCTGACGCGGCCGCGCTGCCGGTGGCCGGGCACACGAGGTCGGCCTGGCGGGGCTTCACCCCGGGCTCGGGGATGTACGTGATCTGCAGGTTGCCGGTGCCGGGGTCACCCGTGGCGCCCCCCGATGCCGCGTCATCCCCGCACCCCTGCGCCACCAGCACGCCCGTGCCCAGCGCCAGCAGTGCAATGGTGGCGGCGAGGCAGCGCACGGCTAGCTCACCACTCTCACGTCGAAGCTCCTGATGGAGATCGGCGCGCTCTCCCAGGGCCGCTTGTATTCGTACTTGAGCGCTACCTGCCCCTGCTTCACGGCGGCATAGGTGAACTCGCGTACCACCTGCGGGGCGGGTCCGCCCTCCCCCTGGGTCACGCGCACGCCCCGGAAGTTGCCGACGGGCTCCACGATGCCGGCGCCGTCCGATCCGTCGGCGAGGTCCCACACGTAGCCCGTGGACGGCTGCTCGACGAGCACGATCATGAATGTCGTCCCCACCCTCGCCACCACCCTCTGGCCCGTGGTGTACCGCGGCACCGGCGCCGCCGCGTTGCGCGCCGCCGTGGTCGTGGCGGCCGCGGTGGTGCCGGCGGAGTCACTCCCACAGCCAGCCACCACCATGCCCGCTGCGGGCAGCATGACCAGGGCGCTGATGACGACGGCTCGTCGGGCATGCCGCACGGTCACGTGCCTAGCCGGCCACCGTCACGTCGAACGACTCGGTGTTGTCGGGCTTGGTGGAACCGGGTGGAAGCAGCTCGAAGGTGAGCGTTCCCGACCCGGCCTTCGCGGTGTCGTAGGTGAAGTTACGCACGCCTGAGGACCCGGCGAGGTCGGGGTTGTCGGCCACGAAGGCGTCGTCGAACAGGTCCACGTAGATGCCCGCGGCCGTGCCGCCCGAGGGCTTCCACTCATACCCGGTGCCGGCGGTCTCGGGCAGGGAGATCACGAACTTCGACCCCAGCGCCACACTCACCGCGGTGTCGCCCGAGGTGAAGGTCTCCACGCCATCCGGCGCGGTGCTGGCGGCGTTGTTCACCTGCTCGGCCCCGCACCCGGCCAGCACCAGCCCGCCGCCGGTGAGCACCAGCGCACTCGCTACCAGCGCCAGGGCGCGCCTGCCGCCGCTCATCGTCAGGGTGCTCATTTGATCTTCACCTCGAAGGTCACGGTCTCGTCGGGCTCGGTGGCGCCCGGCAGGAACCTCTGGAACTCCAGCACGCCCCCTCCGGCCCCGATGGTGTCGAAGTTCCAGTCGCCGGTGCCGCCGGCCTCGCTCATGCCGGAAAGCGAGATGCCGCCCACCGACTCGGTGCCGGTGAGGCGCCACGACGACCCCGCGCCGGCGTCGGGCATGCGGATGATGAACTTCGGCCCCGCCCCCAGGCGGATCACGTTGTGCGAGGGGTCGTACACATTGCGCCCGTCGGCCGCGGTGGTGGCCGGGGTGGTCGATCCGCCGCCCCCGCCGCCGCAGCCAGCCAGCACCACGCCCCCGCACCCCAGGGCCAGGGCGGTGATGGCGGCAATCGTTGCGCGGGGGTGCCGCATGCCCTCAGTGTGGCAGCCGTCGCCACTGCGGGCCATGTGCCGCGCGCACCGGGCACCGGGCGCCGCGCCGCAGGCCCGGCGCCGCCCGCTACCGTGTGCGACATGGCCGAGCAGATGACCGACGCCGACATTCAGGCGCTCATGCAGGAGATCCGCGCCGAGGCCGCCGCCCTGCGCGCCGAGACGGCCAAGGCCGTCACCGACGTGCCGGTGCCCGTTCACCTGCGCCCCGAGATGGGCTACAGCAGCAAGCCGGGCCTGGTGGGCAAGGCGATCACCCTCGCCAAGCGCGTGAGCGAGAAGATGGTGCACCACGTGGTGGAGGACGCCTTCGACCGCGTGAGCCAGCGACTCACGCGCATCGACGTGATGATGGACCAGCAGGAGCGCCGCATCGCCGCCCTCGAGCAGCGGCTTGATGCCATGCCCGACGACCGGGCCTAGCTGCTCACCGGCTCAACCGCGCCGTGACCGCCGCGCAGTTGCCGCACGGCGCTATGCGTCGCGCATGTGATGCAGCGCCCGACGGAAGCGCTCGCCCACGGCAGTCCACGAGTACTCCCGCTCCATGAACTCCCGCCCGCCCGCCCCCATGCGGTCGGCAAGGCCGGGCTCATCCTCGTAGCGGTCCAGCGCCAGCGCGAACTCCCCGTAGTCGCCGAACATCAGCCCACCGCCTGAGAGCGACGAGGTGTCGGTCATCACCTCGCTGCCGGCGGCGGCCAGCGTGGGGCGCCCCTCGCGCCAGGCCTCGAGCAGCAGGTTGGACAGGCTCTCGTGCTCGCTGCCGTTGATCACGCACAGCGCCCCGGCCACGATGTGCCTGCGGGCGTCATCGTCGAACGTGCCCACCATGTCCACGGCGTCGGCATACTCCCCCGGCGGGCTCCAGGGGCCGTCACCCACCAGCACCAGGCGCAGGTCGCTGCCGCGCTCGCGCTTCCACCGGGTGAAGTACTCGGCCACCACCGGCACGCGCTTGGCGGGCTCCATGCGCCCGGCGTACAGCACGTAGCGCCCGGTAGGGATCGCCTCGGTGATCTGTGGCCGGTCCTCGATGTGGTACCCGGTGCCCACCACCGCAGACCTCTGCACGGTGACCATGCGCCCCACCAGCCGGCGCTCGTTGACCGAGTTGAAGATGCACCCGCGCACCGACGCCAGCACCGACCGGATGAGCTTGGCGTAGGCGGCGCCCTCGTCGTGGATGCAGGGGATGAGCACCGTGCGATCGGGGTGGGCCATGCTGGCCATCTGCACCATGCCGAACAGCGCCGGCGCGCCCACGATCAGGTCGTACCCGCCGCCCTCCTCGCGCACGTAGCGCTGCAGCTCGGGCGACCAGACGTCTGCGAACAGCAGGTCGGTCTCCTCGGTGCTGGTCAGGTGCCAGCCCGCGTTGCGCTTGGCAAGCAGCTGGTGCCGGCGCTCGGGGTCGCGCGGCCCGGTGGGGAACCTGTGCACGGTGGTGGGCCCGTCTGCGCTGGTGCCTGCGGGGAAGTCGTCGAGCCAGTCCACGTGGTAGCGCGCGCAGGTGGTGGCCACATCCACCTGGTCGCCATCGCCCAGCCCATGCAGGGCGTAGCCGCGCATCATCACCTCGGCGCCGCCCACCACCTCGGGGCCGTAGCGCGGCACCACGAACAGCAGGCGCACTCTTACGCGCCCAGCGCCGCGCGCAGGCGCGCCACCACGTAGTCCACGTCGTCGTCGGTGAGCCGCCCGTGGGTGGGCAGGCTCACCGCGCTGTCTCCCACCCAGTCGGCCACCGGGTAGTCGCCGCCATCGGCGTGCATGGGCAGGCGATGAATGGGCGTGAAGCCCGGGCGGGTCTCGATGCCGTCCACCGCAAGGTGCTCGCGCACGCGGTCGCGGGTCTCGACCCCACCCTGCCTGAGCACCACCGTGAACATCCAGTTGCCGTGCGCCATGTCGCCGGGAACGGGGGGGACATGCAGCAGGTGGTCCAGGTCGGCCAGCCGGCGCGTGTAGCGGTCGGCCACGCGGCGGCGTTCGGCCAGGTGGTGCTCCACCCGCTCCATCTGCGCCAGCCCCACGGCCGCCTGCAGGTTGGTGAGCCGGTAGTTGAACCCCAGCACGGGGTGGAAGTACGTGCGATCCGGGTCCTGCCCCTGGTCGCGATACAGCCGTATGCGCGCGGCCACCTCGGGCGTCTGGCAGGTGACCATGCCGCCCTCGCCGGTGGTGATGGTCTTGTTGCCGAAGAACGAGAACGTGGCGATGTCGGCCGATGTCCCCACGTGGTGCCCGCGCACCCGCGCACCGATGGCCTCGGCGGCGTCCTCCACCACGGCCACACCTGCGGGCAGCGCGGCCTTGAGCGCCGCCACGTCCACCGGCAGGCCGAACAGATCGACGGGAATCACGGCCTTGGTCTTCGGGGTCACCGCGGCCACCACGGCCTCGGTCGTCACGTTCAGCGACTCCGGGTCGCTGTCGACCAGCACCACGTCGGCCCCCACGTACGACGCCGCATTGGCGCTGGCCACGTAGGTCATGGCCGGCACGATCACCTCATCACCCGGCCCCACCCCCAGCGCCACCAGCGCCAGGTGCAGCGCGGTCGTGCCGCTCGAGCACGCGATGGCGTGGGGCACGCCGGCGTAGTCGGCGAAGGCGTCCTCGAACCGCCCCACGTAGGCCCCCTGCGACGAGATCCACTCGGTCTCGATGCAGTCGGCCACGTAGCGCAGCTCGTTCCCCGTCAGGTCGGGGTGGGCGACGGGGATTCGCCGCTGCGTGCTGGGCGGGGTTTCGGATATGCGGCAAGCGTAGGCGGGGAGGCGCGCCCGTGCCAGCGCGTTACGGGGCGCCCGCGGCTCCCTTACGCGGTCGGCGCCACCTGGCTAGGCGGCGGGCGCCACCCGGGCCACCCCGGCCCGCTGGCTGGCATCGGCCACCGCCGCGGCCACGGCCGGCACGAGCTTCTTGTTGAACACCGACGGCACCACGTAGTCGGCGGCCACGGCGCCCTCTTCGGCAACCACGTTGGCGATCGCGCAGGCGGCCGCCATCACGGCCTGGTCGGTGAGGGCGCTTGCGCGAACGTCCAGCAGCCCGCGCCAGATGCCCGGGAACGCCAGCGTGCTGTTCACCTGGTTCGGAAGGTCCGGCCGCCCGGTGCCGAACACCGCCACGCCCCCTGCGTCTGAGGGATCGAGGTCGGGGTTGGGCATTCCCAGCGCGAACACGATCGGCTCGGCGGCCATGGCGGCGATGTCATCTGCGCCGAGCGACCCGGGCGCGCCCACGCCCACGTACACATCGGCGCCCTTGATCAGGTCGTGCATGGCGTCCTGGCTCTCGGCGGCCCGCACCTCGGCGGCGCCCGCGGCATCCACCAGGCGGCGGAATGCCGCGGCCCCGGGGCCTGAGCCCGCCACGCACACGGTGATGTCCTCGATGATGCGCCCGGTCACCTGCAGGCCGTTCAGCACGCCGGCCAGCAGCGCGGCGGCGGTGCCCTCGGCGTCGCCGTGCAGCACGGGGATGTCGAGGGCGCCCTTCAGGGCGTCCTCCACCGCGAAGCAGTTGGGGGCGCTGATGTCGGCCAGGTGCACCCCGGCGAACACCGACGAGATCTTGGTGACGGTGTCGGCGATCACCGCGGGGTCGCCTGAGTCCACCGGAAGCGGGAAGGCGTCCACGTCGGCCAGCTCGCGCATGAACAGCGACAGGCCCTCCAGCACCGGCAGCGCGGCGAGCGGCCCCAGGTCGCCCTGGCCCACCAGCGCCGATCCATCGCTCACCACCATCACGCTGTTGCCCTTGATCGTGAGATCCCAGGCGCGCTCGGG
>VGCE01000015.1 GCA_016870155.1 Actinomycetota bacterium
GGTCACCATCACCCCGCCGTCGGGCAAGACCCTCAACCAAGGCCTCGCGACGATCTCGGGCGGCAACCTGGGCTCGATGATCATCCGGTCGACCCAGACCACGAACTCCGCCTACAAGATCAACCTCGCGTTCCCGGGCGAGCAGGGCCGCCAGGGCACTCTGACCTTCCGCCTGCAGCTCTTCAACGGCCAGCCGCGGCTAGGAGCGCAGTGCCAGGCCCTCCTCGTGCAGACGCCTGGCTCGCTCCATGTTGATCGCATCGGGCCCCTCGCCCTCCTCACCGGGTACCTCCAGGATCACCGGGAGGCCCTGGAGGGCGGGGTGGCCCAGGATGCGCCTGAAGCCGTCCTCGCCGATCAGCCCCTCGCCGATGTTCTCGTGGCGGTCGCGGTTGCTGCCGAACTCGGTCTTGCTGTCGTTCAGATGCAGGCACTTGAGGCGGTCGATGCCGACGATGGAGTCGAAGTCGTCGAGCACCCGGTCGATGCCGCCCTCCTCGTGGATGGGGAACCCGGACGCGAACATGTGCTGGGTATCCAGGCAGAAGCCCACGCGATCCTCATGCCCGGCGGCGTCGGCCACCGCGCGCAGCTGCTCGAAGGTGCGGCCGATGGTGTCGCCCGCGCCGGCGGTGTTCTCGAGGTAGATGGAGCATGTGCCGGGCACGGCATCCAGCGCTTCTGCGATGCCGGCGCCGATGCGCGCGATGGCCTCGTCGGTGGTGCTGCCCTTGCTCGACCCGACGTGCAGCACGATGCCCTCGAGCCCCAGCGCCTCGCCGATCTCCAGGTGCTGCTTGAGGCTCTCGATCGACGACCGGTAGATGTTGCGGGTGATGCCCTTGGCCGGCGGGCCGGTGGGCACCTCCTTGTCGGGGGCGCCCAGGTTCATCAGGTAGAGCCCATGGCTCACCAGCGGGCCCATTCGCGCCTCGGCCGACTTCTCGCGGAACGCCGCGATCTCCTCGGGCTTGTGGTTGATGGGCTTCCACGTGCGGGGGTTGTGCGTGAACACCTGCAGGGTGTCGCACCCGATCGCCTGCCCGCGGTCGATCGCGTTGCTGATGCCGCCGCTGCTGGACACATGCGCTCCGAATCTCATGCCGTCCATCCTATGCATATGGCCCGGCGGGCCCCGCGGTGCGGCTATCCTGCCGCGCGTGCCCTACATGGATATCGCTGAAGACCGCCCGCTGCGCGTGCGCTTCGCGCCCAGCCCGACCGGATCGCTGCATGTGGGGGGCGCGCGAACCGCGCTTTTCAACTGGCTGGCCGCCCGCCATGCCGGCGGCACGTTCATCCTGCGCCTGGAGGACACCGACCGCGAGAGGTCGACCCCCGAGAGCGAGGCGGAGATCCTGCGCGTGCTCGAGTGGATGGGCCTCGACTGGGACGAGGGCCCGCACCGCCAGAGCGAGCGGGACGACATCTACCGCGACTGCATCGAGAAGCTGAAGGCGGCCGGCGCGGTATACGCCGCGTGGGAGACCGCGGAGGAGCTCGACGCCATGCGCGCGGAGGCCCGCGCCAACAAGCAGGCCCCGGTGGTGCGCGGCAGGCGCGACCACACGCCCGATGAGATCGCGGCGTTCGAGGCCGGGGGACGCACGCCGGTGTGGCGCTTCGCGGTGCCGCTTCCCGGCGAGACGGTGATCGAGGACATGATCCGCGGCACGGTCACCTTCGACCATGCGCAGATCGAGGACTTCGTGGTGGCGCGCTCCGACGGGTCTCCCACGTATAACCTCGCGGCCGCAGTGGACGACATGGTGATGGACGTGACCCGGGTGATTCGCGGGGAGGACCACATCAGCAACACGCCCAAGCAGATGCTGGTGATCAGGGCGCTCGGCGGCGAGCCGCCGCAGTACGCCCACGTGCCGCTGATCCTCGGCACCGACAAGAAGCGCCTCAGCAAGCGCCATGGCGCGGCGTCGGTGGAGGAGCTTGAGGCCGATGGGTTCCTGCCGCAGCCCGTGCGCAACGCCCTGGTGCTGCTGGGGTGGAGCTACGACGACAAGACCACCAACTTCACGATGGACGAGCTCATCGAGAAGTTCGACATCTCGCGGGTGAGCAAGAGCCCCGCGGTGTTCGACATGAAGAAGCTCGAGGTGATGAGCGGCCGGTACCTGCGCGCAATGGACGAGCAGGAGTTCGCCGATGCCCTGGTGGGGTGGTTGGCGGCGACCGGCTACTTCGAGGGCAAGGCCCCTGACGCCCCGGACCTCGCGCGCCGCACGGCCCCGCTGGTGCAGCGCAAGATGAGCCGCCTCAACGAATACGACCGCCTTGCCGGCTGGCTCTACCACCCGCTGAAGTTCGAGCCCGAGGCCCTGGCGGCGCTGGAGGAAGACGTGAAGAAGTCAATCCAGTGCATCGGCGGCGGGCTGGGGCGCATTGAGGTGCTCGATGAGTTCACGGCGGACACCATCAAGGACGCCCTGTCGGACCAGCTGCACATCCAGGGGCTCACAGCGCGGGAGTTCCTCGAGCCCCAGCGCATCGCGGTGACCGGCCAGACGATCTCCACGGGCATCTACGAGAGCCTCGCGTTGCTGGGCCAGGAGCAGTCGGTGACGCGATACCGTGAGGCCCTCGGCCGCTTGGCCGAGCAGTGGACGGGAGGCGAGTGATGATTCGCAAGCTGCTGGCGGGGGGCCTTGGTCGCGCCATCGTGATCCTCGGGGTCATCTTCTTCGGCCTCTACGCCATCGTGGCGCTCATCCTGGGGCGCACGGGCTTCAAGTACTCCGAGGGCGTGGCCGCGGGGATCATGGCCTACCTGTTCATCATGGCCGTGTTGGTGCTCTGGCTGCTCGAGCACCGGCGGCACACCCAGCCCGGCGCGGTGGCCGAGGAGTTCCTCATGAACAGCCGCGCGGTGCACGACATGATCGGTGCCCCGGTGCGGGTGAACGTGCCCGCCCCGCCGCCCGCGGGCAAGGGTTCCGGCCAGGTGACGGTGGACTGCTTCGTCACCGGACCCGACGGATCGGGCGAGGCCATGGTGGTGCTGGCGCGCCTCGACAGGGGCTACCAGGTGCTGGGCGCCGACCTGGATATCGCCGGCGTCAAGAAGTCCTTGGCGGCCTAGGCCACCGGGCGCCCGTGCAACATACATCGCGGTACCGACCCCACCGAGGACCCTCCATGCCCGTCGTTGCCCGCGCTGCCCTGGCCCCGCTCGCCGCGGCCGCCCTGCCCGCCGTCGCCCTGCGGCAGGCCACCACCTGGATAGGGGCGCAGCCCTACGTGCCTCTCACCTCGGGCACTGCGAGCGGCACCGGATGGTTGCTGCAGTAGTCCATCGGCGACTCCGGAACCCGCTCGGTTGCCTCCGGCACGGCGATCATCGAGGCTGGCCCCGCCGCCGGGTGCATCTATGACTCGAACATCTGGTCGCCCGCACTCGTTGTGTCGGCGTTCGGCAGCGTGTGGGCCGTGTGCACCGACATCCAGCCGATCAACTCCGCCACGGGCACCACCAGCCGGCCCGATGCCAAGTCGCTGTCGGGACTCACGGCCTCCGTTGGCGTGCAGGTGGGCTCGTACGTGTGGCTGGCCGGACAAGGCAAGCTAAACGGACACGGCAAGATGAAGGCCGTTGCCGTGGGCGTGGACGCCACCGGAACCGTGCGCAAGCGCTTCACGACACGCACGGCCCGGCGCCGCGAAGCAGCGGTGTCGATTGCCCACGGCGCGGGCGAGGTGCGGGCGGGCGACGGCCTGGGGCGGGTGTACGGGCTCTCGCCGTCCACCGCCAAGCTGAGGATGACCATCAGGGCGGGCAGTCCGCAAGGCCTTGCGGGGCGCACGTCGATCACCGTGATGAGCCGGCCCAGAGCCGTGATTGCCACGGGTGGCAGCGTGTGGGTGTTCACCGATAAGTACCTCTACCGCTACAACCCGAGGAGCCTCGGGCAGACCGCCCGCCACGCGGCTCCGTCGGGCACGTGGATCGCTGCGGCGGTGGGTCCCGGCGGAGTTGCGCGCTGGCCCAGCAGCACGCGCGCCGGCGCCGCGGAGGTGATGC
>VGCE01000016.1 GCA_016870155.1 Actinomycetota bacterium
TCCATCGCTGGGCCGCAGAGCACCACGGCAACCTGAGCAAGGCGAAGTTCACCAAGGCGGACCTTCGCGGCGCGGACTTCCGTGGCGCGGACCTTCGCGGTGCGGACTTCCGGGGCGCGAAGCTGCGGCATGCGGACCTTCGGGGGGCGAGGCTCAAGGGTGCGCGGTTCGACGCGCCGCCGAAGACGGGGAAGCGGGCGAACGGCTTCCAGCTCCCGGAGTGCCAGTCCTATTGTGCGGGCGCAGACCTGTCGGGAACGGACTTCTCCGGCACGAACCTGAACTTCGCAGTCCTCGTCGGCACCAACCTCACGGGTGCGAACCTCGCCGGCGCGTGGATGAGCGGCACCAACCTCACCGGGGCGAACCTCACCAACGCAGACCTGACCTTGGCAATCCTCGTCCAGGCGAACCTCACCCGCGCAAACCTGACCAGCGCGACCCTTGAGTCCGTCGACCTCACCGCGGTGAATGTGACCGGGGCGAACCTGACCCGCGCGAACCTCACCGGGGCGTACCTCGACGGGCCGGACTGGCGGTTGCCCGCCGGCGCGAACCTCACCGGCGCGATCTTCTCCAACACCACTTGCCCCAACGGCACCGTGACCAGTACCGGCTGCTGACCGGCTGACTCCCTTCCCAGGGACTCCCCATGCGCCTTCGAACCACCGCCATCCTCGCCACTGCCGCAGCGGCCACGTCACTCGCACTGCTCGCAGGATGCGGAGGCAGCGAGTCTGAGGCGACCACGTCCGCGGCGACCTCCACGGCCGTCGTCCGCAAGGCGGCACCGCTGGCGGCGAGCAGACCGGCATGCCTCCCGAACTGCGCGAACGCAGACCTCCGCGGCGTGACCCTGGTAGGTCGGGACCTCGTCAGGGCCGACTTCTCAGGGGCGGATCTCAGCGACGCAGACCTCCATCCCGGTCCGTTTCTCTTCCATACGAATTTCACGGGCGCGAACCTCTCCCGCGCGCGCATGCGCGATACGACCTTCGGCAGGCCAACCTTCTCCAACACCACCTGTCCCGACGGTTCGGTTACCAACACCGGCTGCTGACCGGCAAAGAGATGAAGCCCGAGCGCCTGGCGGGGTCGTGCGGGTCGGCGCCATCCCTCTTCAGCAGCGCAAGCGCGACGTATGAGGCCAGCCTGCCGATGGCGATGGCGCGGCCATGACCCTTCCTGCCACGCTTGCGCGGCGGCAACCGACGAGGAGCGACATGCGACAGCGACACCTTGGCGACGGCACTCCGGTAGGCGAGATCGCCCTGGGCGCCATGGCCTTCGCCGACTTCTACGCCGGGCGCGACGACGACGCCGGGGTGGCGGCCATCCACCGGGCGCTCGACGAAGGCATCACCATGATCGACACCGCCGAGGTGTACGGCATGGGCCACAGCGAGGCGATGGTGGGCCAGGCCGTGCGCGGCCGGCGCGACCCGGCGCTGGTCGCCACCAAGGCGATCAAGGGGCACCCCGACTACCTGCGCCGGGCGATCGACCGCAGCCTCATGCACCTGGGCCTCGACCACGTGGACCTCTACTACCTGCACCGCGTGGACCAGCAGGTGCCCATCGAGGAGTCGGCGGGCGCGATGGCCGACCTCATCGCCGAGGGCAAGGTGCGCGCCTACGGGCTGTCGGAGGCCGCAGGCCCCACCATCCGCCGCGCGCACGGGGTGCACCCGGTGGCGGCGCTGCAGACCGAGTACTCCCTGCTCGAGCGCGACCCCGAGGTGGACCTGCTGCCGGTCACCCGCGAGCTGGGCATCGCCTTCGTGGCCTACAGCCCGCTGGCCCGCGGGCTGCTGACCGGCACCATCCGCACCGAGCACGACCTGCAGCCCGACGACTGGCGGCGCGACGTGCCGCGCTTCCGGGGCGCGAACCTGGCCCACAACGTGGCGCTGCTCGCCCCGCTCGAGCAGATGGCCGATCGCCTGGGCACCACGCCGGCCGCCATCGCGCTGGCGTGGTTGCTGACCCGGGGCGAGGACATCATCCCGCTGGTGGGAATGGGCCGGCCGCAGAATGTCGACCGCGCGCTCGAGGCCACCCGCGTGGATCTCTCACCCGACGACCTCGCCGCCCTCGATGCGGCGTTCCCGATCGGGGCGGCGGCGGGCACCCGGTATCCCGAGTCGATGATGTCAGGCGTGCACGTGTAGCGACTGCCCAGGCACTATGCAGCCATCGATCGACCAACCTTCAGCGACCCGGGGCTGCGTGACGAGCTGATGGCCGCCCTCGCCGAACTCGGCTACGAGGAACCCACGCGCATTCAGATGGAGGCGATCACTCTGGCAGCGCCGCGCGAGTACCGCATGCTGCGCAACATCAAGCGCGTCACCGGCAGGCGAATCCCCCAGCAGGCGCGGCCGACCGTGGCCCACCTGCGCGCGCGGCGCCCGGAGGCGACCACCGGCACCCGGCGCGAGGACATCCTCCAGGGCGACCTCGACTGCTTCCGCGTGGTGGTGGGTCGCCGCGGCGTCAGCCCGGCCGGTCACCCGTGGCCACGGGTCGGTCGGGCTGGTTGCTCCACGCCGACCACGAGCCCGGGAACAGCCGGGCG